>JAITLH010000001.1 GCA_031277995.1 Deltaproteobacteria bacterium | reverse complement strand
CTGGACCTCCCAGAATGCAAATGTTGTGTTGAACGTCTTTGGACATAAGGATTCCTCAAAAGCTAGCCGCGTTTAAGGGCCAAAGATAAGGCCAACAAGAAACGTCGCCTTACATAAGGGTTTCTCAAAAGTTAGCCGCGTTTAAGGCCAACCGGTTTGGGTCGAGAGAGGTAAAGCAAAAACAGTAAAATGAGAACGCCCATAACGAAGATAAGAATCGGCGATTGGGCGGAGGACGGAATGGTGGCGCTGATGATCCCGGCGATGATTTGATATAACGAGTCCACGAATTCTTTAAAAAAAGTATTGACCTTATCGGGTAGCGAGTCTAAAAACTCGGAAACTTTATCAATCGCGGGTTGGGAAAGAGTCGTAGACTTATAGAGCTGGGAAACGGCAACGATGACTTTTAGAATATTTTTCCTAAACTGAGGGGGAACGCTCGTCCAAGCTCTTTTGACCATCGCCATCGTTTTCCAGGCGACTTGGGCTGGTATTTTTACCGCGGTCGCGGTGACCCGCCAGATCACGGAAGTTGCGGTTACGGTTAGGTATTTTGCCCGGGCCAGGGTCCTAAAAAGGATCCCTCTAAAGCCGCCGGCCCTTCTGGTGCCATACTGGGTAACGGCCCTGGTAAAATCGCTCGCGGCTATCCGCCTGCCCTGGGTGCCCGCGGTGGAGAGGGTTGTCTGAACGCCCCTTTTGGCGATCTGTCTCGCGGTCACCTTAAGTCCCGATTTTCCGGTTTGTTTGGCCGCCGACACGGGAGCGGACGAGCCTAAACTGGCGATTAGTAAAGCGCCGTCAACGATGTCCAGGGCCGCCCAGCCCAATTCTCCCCAAGTGTTCGGATAGCCGTTGGCCCAATTTTTAAAAACCACGGCCGGACCGCCTATGAGAGGGACGGCGGCTATCCATTCCGGGCTCCTTTGGTTACCATGTTCGTCAAAATACTTGTCTAGCCATTGTTTGCCCTTTTCGCTGGTCAATAGTTCAAAACCCTCAGGGCCATGGGCCAACAAAAAAGGAACGATTCTGGGGCCAAGTTGCCGTAGGGACAAGGCCAGATCCGGATTGGTCTGATATGAATTAAAGACATAAATGGCCAGGTCCCCAAACCTGTCAATGGTTTCGGCCGCTTTTTGCGCGTCTTGGTCTTCGTCAAAAATATCAAAGAGAAAAATCTGGATGTCATCAGCCCCATGGTTAATGATTAAGGATTCCGATACGTGGGGGGCGATCTTGTCAAGCCAAAGAACTTGGGGCCTCATGTGGGCGGCGGCCCAGACGGTGGGCCGAGATTTTTGCAGGTTTATTAGATAAGCGGCGTGATTTATGGCCCAATCGTCAATTAAGCTTTCGTCTTCGGGCGGTTCAAAAATCTCTGGATTTAAAAGAATAAGTTCCAAGGTGTCGGTCGCGCTAAGGCCACTATTATTGGCCGTTGCCTTGACGACTATGTCTCCGTACTTTATCAGTCCGGTTAAAAGCAGACTGGCCTCGGCGAAAACGTCCTCAAGTTCATCGTCCGGGGCTTTGTCGCTTAGCTCAACGGTTTCTAGGTAAATATTTTGTCCCAATGGATGGTATTTTTTTAAGCCTTCGAGGGCTTCGGGTATCCAGCTAAGTGATTGTTCAATTGAAGTTTTACTATTTGACTCATCTAAACTATCGTTTGGGGAGAAAAATAGGAGCGCTTCCGAGAGCCAGTCGGCTTCCGTGGCGTAATAATCCCATAGATCCCCTTGGGAATCATCCAAAACCGACCAAACCAACAAAGCCACGGGATCGTTTTTAATGATAAACCATTTGTCTTTGTCGCCTTCTGAGGCCTGGCTAAGTTTCTTGTCATACCAATCGGATATCGTTTGGTCTCCCGAGTCAAGGACAAGGCCGTATGACATGGAGTGGGCGGACAAAAAGGCCTTCATTTCTTCCGGACCGATTATGAGTTCGGAGTTAATGGCTATGCTGGCGAGATCATACCAGGGCAGGGGGGAATCGGGATTGTTAAGGCTTCGGGTGGCCAGCTCCCTTATGGACGAGGGGCCGGAACGTTGTTCTTCAATCTTAAGCGCGGCCGCGACGGCGTTGGCGTTCTTGCCTTCCAAAAACTTGGCCAGGGACATGGCGGCCTCGGGATTGGTTTTGGCCAACTTATCAAGCGTTTCTTGTACGTAATCTGAATTTTTGTTTAAACTCTTTCCCACGAATTCGCCGCTAAGGTTATAACCCTTTAGTAGCCAACCAATGAGCGCCAATATAATCAGGACGAAGATCACTCGTCGGCTAAAAATCGTTTTTATTATTTTAAAGACAAGGAACATACCGTTATCTCGCTAAACGTCAGTTTCCCAGTAAAAGTTTGAAACTACTAAGTCAATGGATAAAGTAAGTTTATCAAACTCAAAAATTTAAAAACTCAAAATAAACGTCAGTCTCGCGATTAAAGGCCCGATTTGGGCCCTCAGAGCGTTTGAGATTTCTTACCCCAGGGGGGAGAAGTGCCTTTTTGCCAGCCAAACGCCTCAGAGCCCCCTTTTTGACCGATTACGGGCCCAATTTCGGGGGGAGAGAACCTTGAGATTTCTCGTCGGTTGGGATCGCTTGACCGGGTAAATTTTCCAAAGCCATTTTTAGCCCCGAAGGGAGCCGCAAGAAAAAACTAATAATAAATTACCGTTCAATATATCAGCCTTACGGATTTTGTTCAATAGCTTTCATAAAGACTAATTGTCCGCTGGATATCAGTGGCAAAATAGTTTTTATTAGCTTTCTCCAACTTTTTTTACGCAAAACGTTGAAATTAGCGATAGGGTAGACTATATTTATTTTAACCAGGTATGTAATATTGATATTATAAGTTAGTATATTAGTATACTAATTTTCCAATAAATTGTTGTTAAATTATAATGAATAACAGTAAAATAAAAAAATATCGTTATAGATAGCTATATTATAAAATATTATAGTTAATATGATAAATTACATAATTTTAATGTTAATTGTTTTCAGTTTGTATTATCGTTTCCATGAGAGGCTGAAAAGTATCTTGAAATTTTTTTGAACCATAGATAGATAAATGATCATCATCTATATAATAGGAACTAAAATTATCGCCTGTAATACAAATTGTTTCATTACAGATAGAAGGGTAAATATTTAATAAAAATACGTTTTCATTTTTATTGATTATATTATTAATAATATCTTCCATAGGTTTATTATAATTTTTAATAATGCTTGAATTAATACCTATATTTTTGATATCTTTGTTGGTAATTATTGATCTGGCCCATATATTGAATCCAGACACGAATTGTTCTGGAACACCCTCAACAATCCAAACGGAAATATCTAATTTATTTAATATATTTATTGTATATGTTAAATCATGAGAGATTTTCTTGATTTCATTATCTATGTAGTTAGAATTAGTTGGATTAAGCGATTTGTATCCTGTATAAGATGCAAATCTAGCGGCTATAATTACATGTTTAATATTATTAACTTTTAGTAATTCAATAATATTATTGTTAAAATCTTTACATACACTCTTGTCTGGTTCATTTAAATAGGTATTGTCATAACCAAATAGAGGAAGGCATCCATCTTTCTGGTATTGGAGTCCAGAAATTTTATATTTTTTTGCAATCTCGTCAAGACCATGCGCCCATGCGGCCGCGTGACTATCACCCCATAAAACAAAAGATGGGTTCTCATTTAATTCAGACCCCAATACACAAAGATTTTCACTACCGAATTGATATTTAGTAGGACAATTTATTTGATAACTAGGTGTTTCACTTTCAGTTTCAATATAATATGATAATGCTTGATCTGTTAATCGAAAGATAAACCCTTTTTCAATAAATATAATTAGGGTAACTGTTAAAAAAATAACCATAAAAATACCCATCAAAAAGAAAACAGATTTTGTTGATTTAAAAATTAGTTTAAATCTGATAGGTTTTTCTATTAAATAGAAAGAAATAGAAGACATTAGAAATGCAAGTAATAAGCAAATAATTTTTTCATTAGTTGTTAAAATGCTCATTTTATATTGTTTAAAAAGAACAAATATAGGCCAATGCCATAGATAAAGAGGATAAGATAGCTTACCTATGATTACAAAAATCCGCGTAGAGAGGATTTTTCCCATAAAACCGTTTAAGCCGAGTTTAATTAAAAGTACGGATCCTAATATCACTGGAACGGCCGCTAAGGCTGGAAACATACTTTGATCGTTATACAACAAAGCCGGAGCGAGGATTAAGATTAACCCCACGGCGGAAAAACAATTTGGCGCGCTGGTTCCCCACTGCTGGTCTCGCGTTTTAGGCCAAGCGGCTAGCCATGAACCCGCAAGGAGTTCCCAAGCCCTGAATGGAATTAAGTAAAATACAAGCCTGGTATTAAAAAACAAAACCGTTTCGCTAGCGAGAAAAGAAATTGAAGCGAAAGTTCCAATAATTAGTATCAAGTATTTATTGAATTTTTTTAATACGATAAAAATAATTAGAGGTAAAAAGATATAAAATTGTTCTTCAACAGAAAGTGACCAGGTATGAAGAAGTACATTCTCTCTAGCTATATCATTAAAATATCCAGAAAAATTATAAAATAATATATTTGAAATAAACAGTATTGTATAAAAAATTGATTTACTGTAAAATATTAATTCGTTAGGAAGTAAAAGATAAAAAGATATAATCGTAGTAATTATTAGCATAAAATATAGAGGTGGTAATATTCTTCTAACCCGTCTTTCGTAAAAATTTAGAAATGAAAACTTATTTAACTGTAAGTCATCTAAAATTATTCCTGTTATAAGATATCCAGAAATAACAAAAAAGATATCTACACCAATATAACCACCAGTAAAGATATGAAAATCTGCATGATATAGCATTACAAATATGATAGAAATAGCTCTTAGTCCATCAATTTCTGGTCTATATTTATTATTAGCTCGTATGTTTGAATTTAAGTTGTCTTTCATTTTTAAAAAATATTGATTTACCTTATTAATAGTTGTTAGTTATTAAAAACTATTATTTAATATATGGATAACTTGTTAGTCTATATAATAGATAAAATAATTATATTTAACTATTTTATTACTATTAATATTCTATCGATTTTATTTTGAGAACTATACTAAATTTAAACACTAAAAGCAAGAATATTGCTAGTTTGCGAGCAAAAAAACTACCTGTGAGCAGGGACAAGTCTTGTGATTGATTTGTATTTGACTGCCTTGATAGCGGGTTCCATTTGCTAAAGGGGTCTGAGGACTTATAGATTCATTGGCGGCCATTTATGGCAAGTCGAAAGTGTCCCCGATGGGGAGTTTAAGTCTTGTCTCTCCTTAAACCTACCGTGAGTGGTGTAAGCCTGGCCTAAGCGCAAATCAAAAATTCTCCCTAAGGTCATCCTGCCCATTTGCCGGAAGCTCTATTTATTAACTCAAATAAGTCTTTGACAATCATAACGCTATCCTCCCAAAATTATCGTCAAAAATTTCTCCCGTTCAATTTTAAGCATATTAAGTAAGCCCTTCAGACGATTGGTCTCGTTTTAAGGCCTTAGGGCCGAAACCAAGACAGGCCGTCGTTTAAGAATAGCTCCCTGCTTGGCGTTTTTGGCCACTTGGCCAATCAATCCGCAATACGGTAGGGGCCAGAAAAAATTTTTTTCTTGGAAACAATTTTAAGGGTATGGTTTTAAATTTTTTTGATGATCTTACTGTTATTTTTTTAAGCTTTATTTATTCTTTGGGTAAATTATAGTTAGTTTATTGTTATATAATTGTTAAAAAAGGGTGTTATTAGCTTTGGTGGGTTATAGTATTTTATTGTCAATTTATCGCGGAAAAAGTGATTTCAAAACCAGTGTCAAGGTTTTGGGTTTATCGGAAGGGGAAATATAGTTCCGATTTTTACAAGACTGGGTTTGGGCAATGGCTAAAATTTAATTAATGACAGTGAAAAAACCCGGACAATTTCCGGTTGGTTGGTTTCAGACTGGCATATTATTGGCGCTTGGTTATTTTTCGCGCCTTAGGCCGTAAGAAGGGGTTACGGATGAAGGCGTAAAAATTTTTTGACGGTTCCGTTTTTTACAATAACCCGGTCGCCAAGTCAAATATTCTAAATACATCAATTAGGATATGTCAGCGAAAGGTAGGCGTTGGCAATCTCAGTTTCATGTGGAGGATTCACAAATGAACTCGGGAAATAAATTAGGTCTTTACAGCGGCGCGGCCGTTTGTATGGGGCTTATCGTAGCCACGAGCTGCCTAGTCGCGATTGGACAAGGATTTGGATTGGCCGGCAAAGCCTTTATTATCGCCCTGGTTATAGCGGCGATTTTGAACGCTTTCGTGGCCTTGTCGTTTGCCGAATTAAACCGAATGATGCCAAACGTCACCGGCGGATTGGGTCAGTATATGCTGGTGGGCCTTGGGCCTTGGGCCTCGATAGTTTCCAACCTATCGGCCTACGTCCTCACGTCCATTTTCTCCGTTTCGGCTGAGGTGGCCATGACGGGCATCGTTTTGCACGGTTTGTTTCCGGGCATATCGGCCACGGTCTTTTCCTTGATCGCGGTCATGATTTTGTTTGGGTTGAACCTTTTGGGCATTGATATTTTCTCCAAGGTTCAGAATTTTACCGTGGCTTTGCTGGTTGGCTCGATGGCTATGTTTGGTCTCATCGGCGTTTTGGGACTAGGATCCGAGGCCATAGTGCCGGCCGCCCAAATGGTCCCGGAAATCACGACTTTCAGAGGCGTGGTCACTTTGACCTCCATAGCTTTCTGGCTATTTATTGGCGTGGAATTCATTATCCCGGTCGCGAAGGAACTAAAAAACCCCAGGCGGGACGTTCTTCTTTCCATGATTATAGCTCTCGTGGTTTTGCTCGTGATTCAATCGATCATGGGTAGCGGAATGACTATGTATATTGGGACGTCCGAAATGCTCACCGTCCAAATGCCTCACATACTTTACGCGGAACGCCTTTTGGGTGAGACCGGCCGGGTTTGGATGAGTATCGTGACTCTGTTGGCCGCGGTGAGCACCCTAAATACCGTCCTTCCGACAGTGGGTAGGATTTTGCAGGGCATGGCCGAGGAAGGCATGATGCCCAGGGTTTTTATGAGAACAAATGCCTACGACTCTCCCTGGATAGGCATGACCCTTTTGATCATTTGCATTTCGATCTTCATTTTGTCGGGATACGTGGCCACGAATGGCATAATCAACATGATTCTGGCCGGAGCTTGCTTTTGGCTGGCTTCCTATATCCTAACCCACCTTAACGTTTTGGTCTTAAGGAAGCGTTATCCTAACGCCTCTCGGAATAAAAAATTGATGTTTTGGGGAATTCCCCAAATAATAGGCATAATAGGCTGCGTCTTCATGATATGGAATATCTCCGGAGACATGGCTAGCCGATTGATGATTTACAGGGTATTTGGCATTCTGTTCATCTCGGTATCCTTGTACGCTTGTCTTTGGGTCGCCTTTGTCTTGAAAACCAAGATGTTTGAACCCACTCTCCTTGGCAAAATGTCCGTTGACCCCGGGGTGGTCACCAAACCGGTCGTTTAGTCATAACCCTTTTTTAGACCGGCGCGCCCCAAGAAAACGATTTAGGATAGAGGTTTTTCTAAGGCGCGCCGCGTTCCGTTTTCTATGGAGACTATTAATAAAAGACTTAGGGGCTTGGCAAGGGAGGTAAGAAGGTTCCTATCGTCTAAAGAAAAAATCAATCTTTTAACAAATTTATAAATTTCTTACAAGGTTAAAAGCTTTAATCTTGTAACTAGCGAAATAGAAAGGAAGCGCTATAATATGTCCACAACCAAAATTGACTTCCTCTACCTAAACGAGGAGGACATGATAAAAGCCGGCGTAACCGACATGGCCGGTTGCGTCGACTGCATGGAGGAGATGTTCAAAATCCTCGGAAGAGGCGACTATAAAATGGCCGGCCAGAATGGGAACTCCCACGGCGCCATGGTCACTTTTCCGGAGAATCCTCCCTTCCCGAACATGCCCAAGGATGGCCCGGACCGAAGATTCATGGCCATGCCGGCCTATCTCGGAGGCAGCGTTGATCTTGCCGGAATGAAATGGTATTGTTCCAACGCGGATAACAAAGAAAAAGGTTTGCCCCGTTCCATCCTTATGGTCATGTTAAACGATAAGGATACCGGGGCACCGCTTTGCCTGATGTCGGCCAATCTCCTTTCGGCTTACCGCACCGGCGCCGTTCCCGGCGTTGGGGCTAAGTATCTGGCCCCCAAAAACTCCAAGGTTTTGGGGGTAATCGGCCCTGGGGTCATGAGCAAAACCTCGCTGGCCTCATTCATCTACGCCTGTCCCACCCTAGACACCATCAAAATCAAAGGTCGCGGGAAGGAATCCACCGATTCCTTCATCGAGTTTGCCAAGCAGTATCCGCAGTTCACCACCATTGAGGTGGTGGATTCCATGCAAGCGGCCTGCGAAGACGCCGATATCGTGACCATGGGTACCTCATGCAAGATGGGCATCGAATACTACCCGTTCTTGGAAGAGAAGTGGCTTAAGCCAGGGATGCTTCTCTCGGCCCCGGCTTGCGTTAGGGTTGACGATGAGTTTTTGGCTAACCGGGCCCGTAAGGTCCTTGAAAACTACGGCCTTTACGAGTGTTGGGCGGAAGACTACTCATATCCGTCCTACGCTAGCGTGGGAATCATCGGAGTTCGCTACTTTGACCTCATGCATGATGGCAAAATCAAGCGCGAAGACATAATCGATCTGAGCGACATAATTAGCGGCAAGGAGCCGCCCCGGACCTTTGAAAACCAGATCGTCGTTAATTCTATCGGGGGCATGCCCGTCGAAGACTTGGCCTGGGGCAAGGTCGTGTGGCAAAACGCCTTGAAAATGGGCATAGGCACCAGTTTAAATCTCTGGGATAAGCCAGCGATGAAGTAATCGGGAGAAGGCCGTGAGGATAAAGAGTCACCCAATTTTGGGAGAAGTCAAGCCGGCTAAAAGTTTGACCTTCACCTTTGATGGCCAACAAATGCTTGGCCTGGAAGGGGAGCCGATTGCCGCCGCCCTCAGAGCCGCGGGAGTCATGATTCACCGCTACACCAAGAAGCGAAAAGATCCCCGCGGCCTTTTTTGCGCCATAGGGCGCTGCACCGATTGCGTCATGATCGTTAACGGCCGCCCCAATGTCCGTACCTGCGTCACTCCCCTTGAGGAGGGCATGATTGTAAAGACCCAGTACGGCGCCGGGGAGGCCTCGAAATAAAAACTCGAACGCGGTCAAATCTTCGACCGATAAGCTAGGGTTTTCGAGGTGAGGGGTTCCAATCAAATCCCAGCTTACTTCGGAGGGTTTCAAAGTTGCAAAGTTTCGACCTAATCGCGGTCCACTACGGGGAGGTAGTGAGTGAAAAGGTATGACCTAATCGTGGTCGGCGCCGGGCCGGCCGGGTTGTCCGCGGCCTCCGAAGCGGCCTCCTTGGGCCTGGGGGTGGCGGTTTTTGACGAAAACGCCAAGCCGGGGGGACAGCTTTTTAAGCAGATCCACAAGTTTTTTGGCTCCAAAGAACACAAGGCAAAAATGAGAGGCACGGCGATTGGCGCCGAGTTGCTTGATGAAGCCCAAAGGTTGGGCGTGGAGGTTTTTTTAAATTCTCCGGTGGTTGGCCTCTACGACAACCGCGAGGTTTTGGTTCGTCAAGGTGACGCGGTCCAACATTACAAGGGAGATGGCGTTATCGTGGCCACCGGGGCCAACGAAAACATCCTGGCCTTTGAGGGCTGGACTCTCCCTGGCGTGATGGGCGCCGGGGCGGCCCAGACCATGATGAATATTAACCGGGTGATGCCGGGAAAAAATATCCTCATGCTGGGAAGCGGCAACGTTGGGCTTGTGGTGGGTTTTCAGCTTTTGCAGGCGGGGTCAAAACTTGCCGCGGTCGTTGACGCGGCCCCATATATCGGAGGTTACGGCGTCCACGCTGCCAAAATAGCCAGGACGGGCGTGCCGTTTTTTCTTTCCCACACCATCGTGAAGGCCGAGGGTATCGATCGGGTCACGGGAGCGGTCATAGCCCAAGTTGACGAGAAATGGAACGTTATCCCCGGGACCGAAAAAAGTTTTGAGGTAGACACCATCTGCGTCGCCGTGGGCCTTTCGTCTTCGGTCGAGCTTTTGAAAATGGCCGGCTGCGAAATGAAAAAAGATGGCCTGGGGGTTATCCCCATTATCGACGACGACGGCGAAACCTCGGTTTGGGGGGTTTTCGCGGCCGGTGACGTCTCGGGCATTGAGGAAGCCAGCGCCGCCATGATTGAAGGGCGCCTCTCGGGTTTGGCCGCGGCCGGAAAGCTAGGATTTGTCGGCCCCGAAGCTCTCAAAAACCGCAAGGAAGAATTACTCTCAGCCCTGGAAGGCCTAAGGGACGGCATGTTCGCCCCAAAAAATCGCGGAAAAAGCCAAGATTCGACCTCCGAAGGCTTGCCCGTTTCAAAGTGCTTATTGGCTAACGGTTTTTTGGACGATTCCGAAACCTTTAGCTACCCCGGCGTCAAATCAGTCCCGGGCCTACACCCGGTGATTGAATGCACCCAAAACATCCCTTGCAATCCCTGCCAGGACGCCTGCCCTAAGGGCTGCATCAAGGTCGAAGGGAAAATAATAGCCCTTCCGGTTTTTGACGAAAAATCAAAGTGCAGCGGTTGCGGGCTTTGCGTCGCCTCTTGCTCCGGTCAAGCCATCTTCCTGGTTAACGAAGATCTTGGCGACGGCAAGGCGGCCGTCACTATCCCCTATGAACTTTTACCCTTGCCGGCCAAAGGCGCGGTGGGTACCGCCTTGGGCCGCTCCGGAGCGCCCCTGTGCCCGGCCGTGGTAACCGAGGTCAAGCTCATCGGGGCCTTTGATCATACGGCGCTCATGACCTTTACGGTCCCCTCAAAGTTTGCCATGACGGCGAGGTTTTGGAAAAACGAGGTACCGGCATGACCCTTGAGAGAAACAGGGATTTTGGGGACTATGTCCCGGCCCCCGATGACGACTTGGTAATTTGCCGCTGCGAGGAAGTGACCAAGGGCGAAATCCGCCAAGCCGTAAGGGATGGCATGTTTAACGTCCACGAGGTGCGAAGGTTACTTCGCTGTGGCATGGGTTTATGCCAGGGGCGCACCTGCGCCAAGCTCGTTAAGGCCATAATCGCCCGGGAGCTAAATCTACCGGCCCCTTCGCTTTTAGACGCGACCGCCCGGGCGCCCATGAGACCGGTGGAAATGAAGGTTTTTGCCAACGAGAAGGGCTTATGAGCGAAACTTCTGATGTTTTGATTATCGGAGCCGGGGCCATCGGGAGCGCCGCGGCCTATTATTTGGCCAAGCGCAAAATCTCCGTAACCGTTTTGGAAAAAAGCGAATATATAGGAAACGGTGGATCTTCTCGAAACGGTGGCGGCGTTCGTCAGTCGGGGCGGCATAGCGCCGAATTGCCATTGGCCATGTATGGGGTAAAAAATCTCTGGCCGAATCTTAGCCAGGAGCTTGGCCTTGAAGTTGAGTACTGCCAAGGCGGCAATCTTCGTCTGGGAAAGACCGAAGCCCATCTAAAAATTCTCCAAGGTCTCACGGCCAACTGCGTCGCCGGGGGGCTTGACATGCGCATGATCGATTACCGGGAGGCCAAGGAAATCTGTCCTTACCTTTCGGAGGAAGTCATCGGAGCCAGCTGGTGCCCGACCGACGGTCACGCCAATCCTTTACTGACTACCTTAGCTTTCTACCGGGCGGCTAGGAAGCTTGGGGCGCGTTACGTCTCCGGGGCCGAGGTCGATAAGCTCGTTAAAAACAAGGGCCGAGTCACCAAGGCCATAACGGCGGACGGGACCGAGTACGAGTTTGGGCAGGCCATAGTCGTGGCCGGCTACGATAGCGGCAAAATACTGGCCACGGTGGGCTTGGAGGTCCCCATGATGCCGCTACTTATGGAAATACTGGTGACCGAGGACGCCCCGCGAATGTTTACCCAGATGCTGGGAACGGCCATGGCCGATTTTTATGGCCATCAGTCAACCCACGGATCCTTTGTTTTCGGAGGGACCCATGGTTTTGAACCCTACGCCGAATACGGGGAGACCAAGCTCACGTCCGTCGGCGCTTCCAGCACTTGCCGGGGCATAATCGGCTATTTCCCGGTCCTAAGCGATCTTAAAATAGTCCGTACCTGGTCGGGCTGGATTGACGACTGCGCCGATCACATTCCGGTCATGGGTAACCCTAAGGAAACTCCGGGCCTAACCATCGGCTGCGCTTTTTCCGGCCACGGGTTTGGCATTTCCCCAGTGGCCGGGCTCCTTTTGGCCCAGCTGGCTACGGGCCAAGAGACCGCTCTTGACGTCAGTAGGTTTAGTTACGACAGATTTAGGGCCAAGGTTTAACTAAGTTTTTACCCAAAAAATCATTATCCGGCCTTTAAATATCAACCTTGAAAGGAAGGAACAAAAATGGAACTAACCCGCACTAATTATTCTTCCGGCGCTCCCTTGGAGGACAAAGTCGGTTACTCAAGAATGGTCAAGGTCGGCCCTTTTGTCAAAATCGGCGGCACGACTTCCGTTCAGCCTGACGGCACCGTTTTTGGCGAGGACGCCTACGCCCAAACCAAATACGTCCTGGAAAAGTTTTTAAAACTCCTTGAGCAGGCCGGGGCCCAAGCCAAGGACGTTATCTCGGTCAAGGTTTACGCCGTTGACATGAAACTTGGCTCCGACATCACCAGGGCCTACTCGGAAATTTTTGGACAAATCCGGCCCCTTTGCACCGTCGTAGGGACCACGGCCCTAAATAGGCCCACCCAGCTGGTAGAGATCGAGCTTGAGGCCATCATTACCGCTTGATAAGGCGGGCTCAAATAGGCCTACCCAGTCGGTTGTGATCGAGCTTTAGGCCATCATTACCGCTTGATAAGGCGGCCTCAAATAGGCCCACCCAGCCGGTGGAGATCGAGCTTTAGGCCATAATTACCGCTTGATAAGGCGGGCAAGACGTGATAACTTCATGGGGTCAGTCAAAAGCCCCAGAAGCTTTGGCTAAATTCCCCATTGTCCGCTAACGTTCCAACTAACTATAGATTTTTGACACTCCGCTACGCACTCTTTTTCAACTAATTCTTTAAGATATTCTCCCCATATTGAACGTATCCATTATATAATCAAAGATAAGATTTTTAATAGATCATAATCTAGATATTACATCTAATAAGGACAAAGGCATGTAAAAAATATTCATGTCTTGATTAAAGCTATCAAGTAAAACAATTACTTGGTAGTTAAAGATTTCACGTTTAGATTTTTAATAAGAATTTATCGTGAATCTTAATCAAGATTAAGACCAAATTTGGGATGATTTCCAAGGTCCCAACCCCTAGACGAAAAGAAGGGATGGTCATTAATGCCCAGCACCTTTAATCCCATACAACCCTTTTTTGTGGTTAACACAAATAGATACTACAAAAAACTGGCCCCGAACTCACCTTTCGTTCACTTCTATTCGTTTAACGTTGACGCCGGAGATCCGACCAACAGCGCCGCCTTGCCCAATGGATGCGTGGACTTACTTTTTAACTATACCGATACGAACGCCGAAGGCTACCTTTGCGGTTTCGTGACCAAAATCGACTCCCTAAAGTTTCCTAGGGGCTCGCGTTGCTTTGGAGTTCGTTTTAAGCCCGGCTACTTACCCGAGCGTTTGGGCGTGTCGCTTCCGGACACCCTTGGAGAGCATCTCTCCTTAAGCGATTTACCCGGCGGGGTGGAACTCCTAGAACGCGTCTCTGAGATTAACGATCTGGCCAATCTCAAAGATCTGGTCAATAATTTCATTGGCGGCCGCTGGCGCTCCCATGATTTATTGCTCCAATTTATCGCCGAGGTGGAGGAATGCGGGGGCTTGGTCCGTATCGATGAGCTTGAAAAAAGGACCCTTTATTCTTCCCGTTACATCAACCGGGTTTTTAACGACAACATGGGCCTCTCCCCCAAGGCTTTTACGAAATACGTGCGTTTCCAGCAGCTTATTAACGAGATGAATAAACCCGTCCGCCCTTGCCTGGCCGATTTGGCCATCCAGTCTGGTTACTACGACCAGCCCCATTTTTCCAAAGAATTTAAAGATCTTACCACCCTGACTCCCCTGGAATACCTCGGGGTCGTTGAC
>JAITLH010000416.1 GCA_031277995.1 Deltaproteobacteria bacterium | reverse complement strand
CGGGGCCTTTATGGATTGCAGCGTCATGGAAGGCGATCCCCACCGGATGCTGGAGGGCATGATCATCGCCGGTTTGGCCTGCGGCTCGGACGAAGGCTACATCTACGTCAGGGCCGAGTACCCCTTGGCCGTAAGCCGCCTGACCAAGGCCATCAAGCAAGCCGAGGAACTGGGCTTACTGGGCAATAACATACTGGGCACGGCCTTCTCCTTTAAGATCAAAATTAACCGGGGCGCCGGGGCCTTTGTCTGCGGCGAAGGCAGCGCCTTGACCGGATCCATCGAAGGCAAAAGGGGCATGCCCAGGGTCAAACCCCCCAGGACCGTCGAACACGGTTTATTCAATAAACCCACGGTCTTAAATAACGTCGAAACCTTCGCCAACGTTCCCGTCATCATCGAAAACGGCTCCAAGGCCTATAGGGCCGTGGGCACCAACACAAGCCCCGGCACCAAATCCTTTTCCATTACCGGAAACATCGAAAACACCGGCCTTATCGAAGTGCCCATGGGCATGACCTTAAGGGAAGTCATCTTCGAGGTGGCCGGCGGGATGAAGGGCGGCAAAAGCTTTAAGGCCGTCCAGATTGGGGGGCCAAGCGGGGCTTGCTTAACCGAGGAGCACTTCGATCTGCCTTTGGACTTTGACTCCCTGGCCAAGGTCGGGGCCATGATTGGTTCGGGCGGTTTGGTCGTGGCCGATCAGGAGGCCTGCATGGTGGAGTTGGCCAGGTTCTTTATGAACTTCACCCAAAGGGAATCCTGCGGCAAGTGCGTCCCCTGCCGGGAAGGCACCAAGAGAATGCTCATGATCTTGGAGAGGATTGTCTCGGGGGAGGGCCGAGAGGCCGACATCGAAAACCTCCTGGATCTGGCCGATACCATCAGGTCAACCGCCTTGTGCGGCCTGGGCAAAACGGCCCCCAACCCGGTTTTGAGCACCATCAAAAACTTCAAAAACGAGTATGAAGTTCACATCAAAGCCAGAAAATGCCCGTCCAAGACCTGCGAAAAACTAAAAATCATGTTCGTCGATCCGGATATCTGTACCGGATGCACAAAATGCTCTAGGATCTGCCCGGCCTCGGCCATAAGCGGCAAGGCCAAGGAGCCTTTCAAAATCGATCCCCAACTGTGCGTTAAGTGTGGGGCTTGTCTATCCGGCTGCAAATTCGGAGCCGTGAAGGAGGGCTGGTGACAATGCGCCCAATGATGACCATAGACGGGATTCCCGTCGAGATTAACGGCGAACGTAACATGCTTGAGCTTATCCGCAAGGTGGGGATCGAGCTTCCGACCTTTTGCTATTTAAGCGAGCTTTCGATCCATGGCGCCTGCCGCATGTGTTTGGTGGAAAACGATCGGGGCGGGCTGGAGGCCGCTTGCTCGGAACCGCCCAAGCCCGGGGCTAAGATCTGGACCAATACCAAGCGGTTACGGAAATATCGCAAAAACATCTTGGAGCTATTACTTTCCAACCACAACCGCGACTGCACCGTATGCGCCAATAACGGCAAATGCAAACTCCAGGATCTGGCCCTAAGGTTCAATATCGACAAGGTCAGGTTCAAAAACACGGCCCTGACCCCGGAGCTGGATAATTCCTCCCCGTGCGTTACCGTGGATCGCAGTAAATGCATCCTCTGCGGCGATTGCGTAAGGGTTTGCGACGAAGTCCAGGGCATCGGGGCCATAGACTTTGCCGGCCGCGGCTCCGAGATGAAAGTCAGTACCGCCTTTGGCGATCCCTTGGGCGAGTCCAGCTGCGTTGGTTGCGGACAATGTTCGGCCGTCTGCCCGACCGGGGCCATTGTCATTAAAAACTCCATCGAAGACGTTTGGCAAGATCTCGACGACAAAAAAGCCGAGACCAGCGTCCAGATCGCCCCGGCGGTCAGGGTGGCCATGGGCAAGGAACTGGGCCTTAACGACGGGGTGAGTTCCATGGGCCTAATCGTCGCCGCTTTGCGCAGGATTGGTTTTTCCAAGATCTACGACACCACCTTGGGAGCGGATCTGACCGTCATCGAGGAGTCTCGGGAGTTTTTGGACTATCTGGGCCGCTACCCCGGGCAGCCCATGTTCACTTCCTGTTGCCCGGCCTGGATAAATTTCTGCGAGAAAAATTATCCCGAGCTAATGCCCAACGTTTCGACCTGCCGCTCGCCCATGCAAATGATGGCCTCGATCATTAAGGCCGAGTCTAACGGCGGCGAACTTCGCCAGGTCCACGTGGCCGTCATGCCCTGCACGGCCAAAAAATATGAGGCCGCCCGGGGCGAGTTTAAGATAGACGGCACCCCGAGGGTCGATCACGTCCTGACCACCCAGGAATTGGTTCAGATGATTAAAGAGTCCGGAATCGCCTTGGATCAGCTTGAACCCGAGGCGGTCGATTCGCCCTTTGGGGTCGTGACCGGGGCCGGGGTTATCTTTGGGGTCACCGGCGGGGTGACCGAGGCGGTTTTAAGGGCCCTAAACCAAGAGCGTTCCGCGGCCACCTTAAATAGCTTAGCCCGGGCCGGTGAGAGGGGCATGGAGGGCCTTAAGGAGTTTACCGTTGACTACAAGGGGCGCCAAGTTAGCGTGGCCGTTTTAAGCGGCCTGGCCAACGCCCGCCGGGTCATCGAGTCCATCAAATCCGGCGAACGTCACTACGATCTGGTCGAGGTCATGGCCTGCCCCGGCGGCTGCGTGGCCGGCGCCGGGCAACCCTCGGCCACCCTATCGGTTAAAGAAGCCCGGGGCCGCGGCCTTTACGCCGAAGACAAGATGTCGGCCATAAAAAGAAGTTCCGAAAACCCACTCTTGGAAGGCCTTTACGCCAACGTCCTTAAAGGCCGGGAACATGAACTTCTCCACGTCACTTATCCCGGCGGCCGCCATCACGACGACCATGGCCACGACGGTGACAATCTGGCCTTCTCCCGAGGCGGTAACGGAGAAGGAAGTAAATTTGACGAAACAAACCGTTTGGCCAACTGAGCGGAAAGCGCGGAACCTCCGACTCATGGCCATGCGCCCCGATAAAAAAGTGTCGGGAGCGCGGGGGGAAAAGGATGCCAACCCAACCGGGGTCTTACCAAGCCACTTTGCCAATCCACGGCCAAAGCGGTCAGGGTGGACCCCGTACCCCTCTTAAACAAACCAAATTTCATGGTCCCTCTGACTAGCCCCGCGCCGGCCTTAAGGGCGGGACCAAAGGGCCGGCTGAAAGGGCCTGGACCCAAACCAAGGTCTAACAGACCTACGGGTTCGGGCTCTTGGCGGGGCTAATTTAAATACATACATTAGCATAGTATTTAACCGATATATTATTGATCAAAAGACAAATAGATAAAAATAAAAAAATAAAAACTGATCATTAATTTTATTTATAACAAAAATTATAGTTTTTATCTAAACTTATACTTACTAATATTTTAAAAATAGAAAATTTTATAGCTGAAATTAACCTCAGCGATCGGTAAAAAGGCTTAAAATTACCCGCATAAGGTCTGGAAACTATACTCCAAGTCGGCCTGGGATCAGATAAGCTGTATTTATATCCCCAGCCGATTTTGGGCGCCTGGTAGCCAAGTAGAGCTAATTTATCTTAACGGCTCGTCCGACCCCGAGATTGGATCTTAAATTTAAGGAGCCAACCCATGCCAGGTGATTTTAAAGCCCAAAACGGAAATATCCAGCCCCGGTCAAACCCAGACGGCGAGGCTATATTTTTCACCCTAAACGGCCAAAGGACCCAAGGCCGCTTTGGCCAGACTCTCCTTGAAGCCATCCGGCCGCATAATAAAATCCCCGCTTTGTGCGGAGAAATGATTCCCGGATTGGGCGGGCCTTGCTCGGCCTGCGGACTAAGCGTGGTCGAGATATCCGGCCGTGAGGAACTTGTCCAAGCCTGCGCCACCCCCCTTGAAGAGGGCCTGGAGGTCATGACTTTTTCCGGTTCCGTTCGCCGCTCAAGGGTCCTGGCCCTAAAGGAGTTGGCCAAAAGGCATCAGGGCAATTGCCTTGTTTGCGAGCGATCGGGATCATGCCAGCTTCAAACGATATGCGCCGATCAAGGCTTGGCCTTACTTAGCCAGCCAAGGCCCAACCCCGAGTTTACCTTACTCGCGGCCGTAACCATGACCGGAGCGGACCAAACCGCGCCTTTGGGGAAAAACGACTCGGCCAAGCCCTTAGGCGAAGACCCAGAGGCCCTAAGCCTTAGGGCCGAATTTTCACTGGTCGGACGCCCAGATCGTAAGGTGGCCGCCCCCAGTCCGATAAGCCGCGTCAGGCCGTAACGCCGGCCAATTACCCTGGGGACCCATTTGTTTTCCGCCTTTACCCGGGCAATTGGGCCATGGTTTTTTTCGTACTCCTTTCTTAGCCATGGTTTTCCTACGGCCCGGGTAAAATAAAAACCCCCAAGCCGATTCAAGACTTTCTTGTTACCATTAAAAACCCAACATAGCGATAACTCCCAAATTTCAAGATCTCCCCATGGGATCTTCAAAATACCCCCGTATTTTAAGTAATCCCCAGCTTGGTCTTGATCCCACCGGCAACCCATACGCGCTTTGGCGATTGATCGCGCGATTCTCAGGGAAGCCACTGGCCTTAATCCCATCTTAACCTTCCTCAGCCTCACACGAACCTGCCGTCCGCTGACAAAGAAAATTGTCGTCGGCGGACGAGCGCGGCTTATGAATTTTGGCCAGACCTGGAAAGTATCGAAATTTTGGAATTATCGAAAAAAAATGTCTTAATTTTACCCATGGCGACCTTTAAGATATTGACTCCATAAGGCGCGGGCCTTTATACTGGGTATGTTTCGACACTTTCGGAGCTTATCAAAGCTTTAATCTTAATTTCATCTTTTTATTAAATACAATCTAAAATTAGCTTATCATTACATATACATACCAAATTAATATCAATACTAGACTTACCTCGGCGTATTCATTCTGACCCAATCCCAACCCCCGCTTGGATGAACCGGCGACAAAAGGTTTTAGCGAAAATAAGCCAAATTGCCCCTGACTCCCCCCCCCGGGCCAATGGTCAACAATCTGGTTTAGCCTTAAAACCTGGGGCCAGTTGACCGGGGCCTTTTTAGCTAAGGATAATCCGGCCTGGGCGAAAGGGGCCAGTTGACCAAGACAAAAACCAAACGCCTGGCCAAACGGCTTGGCTTTTTGGGGAAAATATCAACCACCCTTATTTTTTGGAGGGGACCTGAAGAACGGGAGAACCACCACGCGTTAAGAGAAAACGATGAATACCCATCCTTTGGCACAAAATCAGTGGCCAGCCAACGGAAATGGGAACGGTTCGGAGGTCACCTTGTCAGAGGCCAACCTAAACCCTTCCCCGACCATCGAGCTATCAAGACTGCAAGATATCCTTGAGTCCATTTCCAAGATAGGTCGCTTATCCATGGTGGCCGTCGACTTCCAGGGTAATTTTTTGACTAAACCCTCGGGCATCGGTGGATTTTGTCGTCAGGCCGAACTCAATCCCCTAACCTTTCGATGTTGCCAACGCTCCCGGGAGTTTGGACTGACCCAGGCCCTGGCCAGGGGTGAAAAGTTCTATCATTTCTGCCCCTTTGGTTTTTTGGAGACGACGGTCCCCATTATTTGTGACCAAACGCCCCTCGCGGCCGTTTCCATGGGCCAAATCCGTTGCGGCAATGCCCCGGTGGGACTGGTGGATCTTTTTTCGACCATGGCCCAGGACGTAAACGAATCTCTCAAAGATCCCATCCTCAAAGCCTTCCATGACGCCGCCCCGACCAGGGATTTTCACGAGCTAGACGAGCTGGCCTCCATGCTCGAACGCCTGGGTTGTTTTTTAGCCCTGCCCAAAGCCCCCGTGGCCCCAAACCAAATCGAGCCAAACGCCGCCCATGACCCCCTAAAACCGCCTTGGCCCACCCCCGATTCCCCAAAGCATACCGGAATTTTGGCCCGGGAACGGGTAAACCCCTCGTTTTTAATAAGCGCCTTAAGCGCCCTGGCCAATCTATCCGTCCTGGAAGGCGCCTGGAAAACCAACCGCATGGCCATTTTGTTGGCCGAACACCTAAAAAGCGCCGAACAGGACGCCCTCAAAGACTTTAAGGCCCTAAGCGATGAGCTGGCCGACGCCGAGCGCTATCTGGCCATGCAGGAACTTAGATACGGGGATCACCTCACCTTTAAACTAAACGCCCCGTCGGATCTCTTAAACCACCCCGTCCCCATCGACTCCCTATTGGCCGCGACCGAAAGGGCCGTTTGTTTTGGCCTCCGGGCCGGCCAAGACCCCTTGGAGGTCCAGATTACCGCCCGCCGCCAAGGCCGAGACCTACTTTTGGAGGTCAAAGACAACCTAACCTCCGGGAGATCGCCCATGGAGGAACTCATGGCCAGTCCCTTTCAAAACCCTTCCGAAACCCTCGGAATCGCCCAGCGCCTGGAAACGGTCCGTCAGCGCCTGTTTGGTCACTATGGGAAGGCCTCAGAACTTTTGATTAGCCCTGGCCCGCGGGCCGGTTCGATTTGCCAAATCCGCCTGCCGATTGGCTCTTCCAACCCTTCCTAACCATAATCACTTAATTTAGTAATTAATGATTTAGAAAAAAATGGCCAATAATTTACCCAAAACCAAATCCAACTAACTAGGCTAAATTACAAATGAAATTCAAACTTTAACCAAGTTTTAACCCTTATTTAACCACAAATGACTTAAAAAAAACCCCCGAGATTATTCTCCCCATGATAACAATCTTATTTTTTGACAATTAATGCCATAAACCACGGCCAACAACGTAATTTTCTCTAGATACAATTATAAGCGAACTCCTTTCTAGACTAAAACCACTAATTCTTTTTAAAAAGTCATTATTAATTAACTTTTATCTAACCTAAACCAAGGTAAAGTTCTTAAAGAGCCTTTATTGACCAGGTCATTTTCCATCTAAAGCTCCATAATATCACTAAATATATACGATTAACTAGTCACTATCTAATCTAAAGCAAGATAAACTTCATAAAATACAATGATTAACAAACTTCTATCTAACCTAAAGCAAGTAAAACTTCTAAAAACACAATGATTAATAAACTTCCATCTAACCTAAAGCAAGATAAACTTCTAAAAATTCAATAATTAATAAACTTCCATCTATCCTAAAGCAAGATAAACTTCTAAAAGGCCATGATTGACAAAAGCCTTCCCCGACCAAGCCCCCAAAGGTCCTTAAAAGGTCATGATTGATGAACGCCTTTCTTCAGCCCAAAGACATAAAAGGTCCTTACAGGGTCATGATTGTCGATACCGACCCACTCCAGAGGATGGCCTTGTCTGAAATGATCTCCAGGGTAGAAGGTTTTACGATCATCAGTTCCACCGGGGATTTTAAGGCCGCCCTGGAGCTTTGCCGAAGGGACCAACCCGATCTGGCCCTAATCGACATGGTCGTTCCCTGGTTAACGGGATTGGACCTGGCCAAGGAAATGCTCAAAGCCTCGGAAGGTCTATCCGTCTACGTCATGTCAGCCTACGATTACGGGGAAGTCGTAAATCACGTCCTGGAATTGAACATCACCGGCTTTATTTCCAAGCCCATCTCCCCGGAGGAACTGGCCACCACCCTAATTCGCCACAAGAAAAACCACGCCCCGCGGCCCTCCCCGATTTTGGAAAAAATCAGGATTCTTACGAGGGATAGGGAATTTGGCCTCCTAGCCAAGGAGCTACGGTCCTTGGCCAATAGCCTTAGGCTGGAAACGAACCTTGACCCAAACCTCCTAAACGAGCGCCTCCTTTCCCTGCGCCGGGCCCTAATTGGCGATCGGCCTGACCAAAACGACTCGGATCCCCAAAACAATCTCTTTCCCCTCGAAGACGTGGCCTTATTGTCCGTGGTGACCGTGGTCGAGCTTTGCCTGTTTGTCATAGTCGATCAGGCTTTCCGTCAGCTGGGGGTAAAACGCAATCCCCGCCTCAAAAAAGTCTTCGCCTACATCGAATCCAACCTAGGGGATCCCTTAGGCCTAAAGGACCTGGTCGAAAACTGCTTTATCAGCCAAGGCCATCTTAGTCGGACCTTTAAAAAGAATTTCAAAATAAGCGTCATGGAATACATACACTTAAAAAAACTGGCCCTGGCCAAGGCCCTTTTCCTTTTTAGCGAAAAATCCGTGGCCGAGGTCTCGGAGCTGACCGGTTATAACGAGCGCAGTTACTTTGGAAAAGTTTTTAAAAAATACGAAAACTCCACCATCCAACAATTTAGGCAACTAACCGTCCGGGCCGATACCCAAGCCGCCCTGGTCATGAGTCATGCCCACTGGAAACTCCTGCGGGCCTTGGGCGGCCAAAACCTCCTTGACCTAGGCCTTTAACCCATCCGGTCTCCCCAATTTACCTGGAACAGAGCCCAATGGCCCCTAG
>JAITLH010000399.1 GCA_031277995.1 Deltaproteobacteria bacterium | reverse complement strand
CGTTGCCTAGCAATGTATTTACATGTCACAATATTTAGATTCTAGCAGCACCGCTGCCAGATGAATATATAACATTACGCTACCTGGAAACAACGAAGCATTGCTTTCGTCACAAAAACACGGCGGCCGGGAGCTTGGGTGGCCAAACGAGCCGTCAGGCCAAAACCCCTACCTCAGGGCCGGCGAAAAGGGCCCCGTAGACGGCCAAAATAGGGCCAAGGTGGCCTTTGAAAGCTGGGTTGGTAGATTGGTTGAGGGTCAAGGGCTCTGGGGCGCTCTGGGGCCGTTTAATGGGGTTAGCCAAGAAACGGATCGAGCCTGGGCCCAGGGGTGGGGGCCGGCCCAAAAAATGGGGGCTTAAAGGTGTACGGATTGCGTTTTGGCGCGATTTGGGGTACCTGGGGAAAGGTTATTCCAGGTCTTGGAGAAATGGGGACGGTTGGCCATGGCTGGTTAGGTAGACGGCTTTTTGGGCCCTGGTCATGGCCACGTAGAGTAAGCGTTTCTCGGCGGTTAGGCGTTCTTGTCTGTGGACGGCGTCGCCTTTGGTGATGGCGGCGGTTAGGGGGAGAATTTTATCGTTAACCGCGGCGATAAAAACTACGCGAAATTCTAAGCCTTTCACGCGGTGCAGGGTGCCTAGGCGGACCCCGTCTTGGCTTTGGTCGTCGAAATCCTCAAGTTTTAGGTCGTATACTGGCAAGCCGGCGTCTTGAAGCCTGGCGCGGTAGTCGTTTAGGAGGGCGTTGGTGCGGGCCACCAGGCAAAGGCTTTTTAGTTCGACCTTGGAGCGTTGGAGTTTTTTGATTTCGCTTACGATAAAGTCCGCTTCCCGGGCCCTGGATTCAAAGCGCTTGATTATGGGTCCGTCACCGCTTGTTAGCGACTGGCAACGGTATTTGGCGTCCCGGCCATCGTCTAGATCGTCTGTATGGGTATCTTTTAGGAGCCGTAACGATACCTCGCGAATTTGTTCGGTGGTCCGGTAGTTTAGGCAAAGGTAACCGTCCCGGCCGGTAACGTCGATGCCGCATTTTGAAAGAACCGCCCTCTTGTCGTAGATCCGTTGGTGGGCGTCGCCGACGATGAACAAATCGTTGGGCCGCTCCGGCCCGGCGATTTTTCGGAGAAAGGCCAATTCGTTTAGGCCAAAATCCTGGGCTTCGTCGATGACGATTGACTTATAGAGCGGAAATTTACTTACTTTTTCGCTTATTACGCTACATTCACAGATGGCCATATTGATGTCGCGTTTTTTGGTTACCCACATCTGGTTAATGAATTCCTTAAATACCTTCCAGATTAGGATTCGTTTTTTCCGATCCACCGGCGTCCCCCGGCCCAGGCGGGAGGCGGCCAGGTATCGTTTTTTGGTAAAAGCCCTCTGGACCGTTACCACCTTGTTCCACTCTTGCTCGTAAAACGTTCGATCGAATTCGTTGGTTTCCGAGGCCAAGGAAATGGCCTTGTCCCAAAGTTCCGTCAAATCATGGCCGTAGACGACCCTCAAGTCATACTGCCGATGGTTCATGTATTTATTGACCCATAAGTCAAAATTGCAAACTTCAATACGCTTCATCTCCTCGGGCGAGCATATTTTGCTTAGATTATGCTTTATGTCGTTGGCTAAATTCCTGGTGAAAGTGGTAAAGAGAATTTTTTCGTGGCCAAGGCACTGGGAGGCTAGCCATTTGGCCCTATGCATGGCCACGACGGTTTTTCCGGTTCCGGCCCCGCCCAAAACCCTAAAGGGACCGTCAAAGGTTTTGGAGACCAGTTTCCGTTGGGCGCTATGAAGAAACACTCTCCATTTCTCCAACGGCGCGTCAATAATCCTTAGCAGTTCGGCGTTACCCCCGATAACCGCGAAATTCGACAAACCGCTGGCGTTTTTTAGGGAGGCGGTTATCTCGCCCGATTTAGGCGTTTGCCCCC
Source organism: Deltaproteobacteria bacterium (assembly GCA_031277995.1). Lineage (GTDB taxonomy): Bacteria > Desulfobacterota > Desulfarculia > Adiutricales > Adiutricaceae > JAIRNQ01. The sequence continues at coordinate 9,089 of JAITLH010000399.1, read as the reverse complement.
CTTGATCTTCGTTTGGGAATAAGTCGCCAAAAATTCTAAGCGCTTGCTCGACCGGGCAATCGTCGGCCAGGCACTTCAATATTTCGAAGGAATCCACCGGAAGGTCGGGACCTACGAGGCAAAGATCTTCCTTGGTTTTTAAGCTCCTAACCAGGGGTAAAAGTTCCTCGGGCAGTCCCAAAGAGAGTAAATCTTTATCCCCGACCCGATCAAGGAGGCCGGCCTCGGGATCATTGGCCGGGGCGGGGACGTAACGCGTTAAGATTGATGGGTTAGCCTGATTGGTTAGGCCTTGGTTTATGGGCGGGCGGTAATGGGGTACTTCGGGTTTTTTGAAGACCTGGAATATCCCCGTCCGGGGATTCGCGGCGAATTTTCTGCCGGCGGCCCATACCAAAGCCCGGTCATGGAGATCGATCCAAAGAAAGGCGAAAACTCCCGATTCCTCGTCCAGGACGATGACGCATTCATAATCTTGGTCAATTTTAACCAGGCGGATTTTTTCGTCGGCCGCCCCCGGGATCTTTTTGAGCCGGACCCCATGAGAATGAGGGTTATTTATGATTTTTTGCAACAAAAAGGAAGTTTTTTCCTGAACGCCTTCTGGCAAAACGGCATAAATATCTAAAAATATTGAGTAAATATAGAATGTTATTTTATTGGCGGCCATGTTTAGTACTTTTAATAAACCAATTTAGAGTTGGTTTATCATCGATGGTGATTATTCGCCAGCCTTTTAAAGCCGAGGCACTCTTTTTGGTATTTTTGTCCGACAACAAAAGGGCGACTTTTTTAGACGACCAAGTTAGCTCCGCTTCACCGATGACCGCGCCATCGCTTCCGGTAAGGTCAAGGCCAACCGCGTCCGGGACGGGCAGGTTCATTTCGGAGCATTTTTTTACGAAGTCTTTAACCTTGGGATCAATAATTAAATCCATCACCTGGTCCCAACCGGGGGTAACCAAGCTCCCAAGGCTTAAAGGAGAGCCGTAGACGCTATCTTCTAAGCCCGATCGCGTCAAGGCCATAAATCTTTTGGAAAATTGCATGACGTTACTAAAATGCCAAAATTCTTTCCAATCCTCCTCATATCCGCTTTGGCGAAACCTTTCCCGATCTTCAAGGATGGCCCAGACAAACGGCCCAAGTTCTTTGTTGACGGCCCGGTCGCCGTTATTGGGGAAGCCCGCTAAAATCTCGATATGCGATCGAGGATGGGGACGCCAGCTCCCAAATAAACTTTCCTTAAAACCAAACGAGGGCTCGGGGCCGGGCCGGGTCAAAGCGCGGGTAAGTTCAAATTTTGGCCTCGCTTCAAGCCAAGCCTCAAAAGAGAGTCGGTCATTTAGTTTGGCTTGATCCAGTAAACCATACGCGTAGCCCCGGCCATGGCTTTTAAAAACCCCGGGGGACTTTTGGTTTTCTAAGTAGTAAACCAATAGCTCCATGGCCGAGGCCTTTTCCGGCCAGATCGAGGAAGCCTCGCTGTTTTCGTTGACGATTATCCTATATATCGCGTGCCCGCTGGGCATGGAAGCGGGATTAAAAACCAAATCCCTTGGGTTGCCTTGGCCGGATAAAACGCCTTCGACGTCAGACCAAGTTAAGGACCAGACCAAAAATTTGCCGCTTTGGACCACCGCGGCGCGTTTAAGGGTATCGTCGGTGACCTTGTCTTTGTGATAGGCGAATCCGTCGGTATAGATGGCCACGGGCTTAAGGTCGCCTTTGGATGTCGCTGGCCAGAAAACGAAATCCGGTACCGTGGGCCTGGAAACCCCATTCTCCGGGCCCAACTCCACTTGCGGCTCAATGACCCAAACCATTTTTTCCCCACCGCTTTCGATCTCAAGCTGAAAGCCTCGCTTCTCCCGGATCATTACCCTGGTTAAGTTTATGGGCCTTGAACCGGTGGACATATGGGTAAACGATTCGATGAAACGCCTTTCCAGTTCGCTTTCCAAAAGATCTTTGACCCCAATTTTAGAAAGACCGCCCTCGGTTTCCATAAGGTTATTTCGGCCGCTTAAAATCTGTTTTATAATCTCGATGGCTTTGGTTCTGGAAATCAGATCGACGTTATGGTTTTGCTTGTAGCCGTATAGGCAGCGGTAACAACCGTCTTTATTGGGATCTTCCCGGCACTGGCAATTTTCCATAAGGGAGAGGGCTTTTTCCAAGATCGAGATCATCGAATGCCTTTCTCGCGTAAGTTGCTTAAGGTAGCCCGTGCCTCCGGGAAGGCCGTCGTGGACGATCAAAAATTGCTTGCGGTGGTTTGAACCGGGCACGGGAAGCGTACCCACGGCGTAACGCAGATGATCCACGTTGCCAAAATAGGCTTTCAAGCCCAGTTTGAAAGCGGCGACGAAAGACTCAAGTATGATATTTGAGCGCTCCAAGGTCGTGGCCGGGACCAATATTCTCATGGCTTGGGTAGAAAGTTCCCGGTAAAGGTAAAATTTATCGGTGAAGACCGAATCTTGGTCATTGGTCTGGTATCTGGCCTGGCAGTAAGAGGAGTGAATGGGTTTTTTTAAATCATCTCTTTGAACTGTACCGCAATGTTTACAGGCCACGAAACCTTTGCAAATTATTTTCTGACCTTGAATGGTCAAAAGATCTCCGGTATCAGATATTTTACCAAAATTTATGTCTCTAACTATCGCTTTATCTATAAATTCATAGCCAAAATTAAACTTATCGTTTTTGATGGTGAAAGTCTTTAAACCGCCGGCGTTTTCGTTAATGTCCACCAAGGTTTTTGTCAGGTAGTAGGCGCGTTTTCGGGTCTCGGTTTCATCGCCGATAAGGCTCCGGGAGCGATCCATAGTGGAAAAGACGGTACTGACTTTGATTAAAGACCGCTCTTGCCCGGAATCCATCCACATCGGGCTACCGCAACAAGGGCAACAGGCGGTATTTTGATCGGCCCCCTCAAGCTGGATATGGGAGCAGCTCGGGCATAGTCTCCATTTGGTGACAGGGTCGGTGTTTAAGTCTAACCTATCTATGTCGAACCTGTGACCTCCGGCGTAAAAGCTATTGCCGGGCGCCAACTCGGTAATGGCCAGGGAAGACGGTCGATTGAACTCAAAAACTTGGTTTTGATCGGTTTCTTTTTTTGGGGAAACGGCTCGATAGCCAGGTTTTGAAGTCTCCGACGACTTCTCTTTTCCGTAGAGGAGACCATTGAAGGCCACGCCGGATTCGGGAAAAGCGTAGTTGGGCAAAAGGCCCTCGTCGGAAAGAAACTTAAAGACGTCCCTGGAGGTTATTGAGTGAAATAACGAAATTAAAGCGTCTTTTTCCGAACCGAGATCTTCCAATTCAAGGGCGTTGTTTTCGCCTATCGGTTGGGCCATAAGTCGCTTCTCAGCCTCTTCCAGCCTTTGGACGTGGCTTTTGATTTCAGAGCATTGACGACAAAAGTTGTCAAAAACCCCCTGGATTTTATGGCTCATTGAGTCATTCTCATCAAATGAGCCTTTGGCGAATCTCTCAATATCCTCGCTTAAGTCATCGCCCTCTTCGCTTAGTTCCGGAAACAGGGCCAAAAAATGCGACAAAAGTTTATCCACATGGGTATCCACAAAACCCAGGAAATTTCGCGGGAACCTATTGGACCGCCTATTTGGATTAACCAGACAATCCTCGATGGTTTTAGGGACGGCGTTTTCTCTCGCCCCGGCTTTGACCCAACCGTCTAGGCAAAAAGCCACGAATTGACGCTCCAAAATCGCCGAGGCCTTTAAAAAAATTTTTGGGGGTTCAATGGGAGCGGCCATGATCTCCAGGGGAGCGGCGTCGAAATACAAATCGCGCGCGGTGGCGCTTACGAGCGTGACGGTAAGCGAGTTCCCGTCCCGGCGCCCGGCCCTGCCGGCGCGTTGGGCGTAGCTCGAATGGCTGGGAGGCACTCCGCAAAGTATAACAGAAGAAAGATCGCCTATGTCAAGGCCCATCTCCAGGGTGGGAGTGCAGGATAAAAGGTTTGGGTGCCAAGGTTGACGTTCCTTGGCTTCGAGCTTGAATTTTATTTCAAGCGCTTCCAGATCTTGGCGAGACATGATCCCGGTATGCTCTCTGGCTAAAACCCTGAAAAAGTCTCCCGATTCATAAACTTTTTTGAAATAAGCCGAAGGCGGCGCCTTTGTGACGGCGAGTTCGCTTTTAAGGCAATAAGGACAAGGGGCGTTAACCCAGAATCCGGCGTTTTCGGAGCCCACCCAAAGCCGTCGCCGACAAACGGGGCAGGTAAGGATCGCGACCTTCGTGGTTAAGAACAGCGCCTCCTTCGACAAGGCCCATATGTTAACGTTATTTGGCGTCGGCAAAGAAACGATTAGTTTGGCCGAGGAAAGCTCCAAGAAGGCGGCCTCGGCTATTTTGGTCAGTAAGTCTGGGTCGCCGAGGTTATCGCCCAGGCAGCTGGCTATCCAGTCGCGGTAGCGGCCCTTTCCTAAGGCCGAGTCAAACAATTTGTGGAATTTTGCCCTTGGTCGCGAAGATTGGGTAGATTGAAGTAGCGGCGAAGTTGGCGCCAAGACGCTTTGGTGGGAACCCATGGGTTGCCAAACAAATTTTGGTTCGTTATAAAGGCGCCAGCCCGGTAGCCAGTCCAAGTAATCGTTTGTTAGATACCACTTATTTTCGTGCTGGGCGAACCCGCGGAAAACCTCGTCGTCGATGGCTCCCGAGACTTTCATGAGGTGAAGAATTCCGGTGAGAATTCTTTCATAAGTTTTTGGGTCTTTGGGTAGTTGAGTAAACTGGCTTAATCGCTCTTTAAACCCAAGCGCCGCTTGGCCGATGGTTTCCGGGTCGTGAAAAAGAGTGGAGGAACCGGAATTTACCAGAGTCTGGTCTTTTAAACTAAGCTTACCATACTCCAGCAAAATCTCGTAACCAAGCCGCTTCGTTATGGCGTTCAATAAGTTGGCTCCGTCGCTTTTCTGACTTAGAAAACCATGTCTTAACATGTCCCCGTAGGCCCGTTTCCAAGTCAAGTTGGGCGGGATAAGCATGGCGACAAACTCTTCCTTACTAAGATTGTCACTCCAATACTTAACGAAGGCCTTTGGGAAGTCGTCAAGGTTTAGGCCCTCGCCTCCATTGGCGACAAATCGCTGGATGGAGCCTTTTAAGCTGACCCACCAAAGACGCGAATTAAAAAAACCGGCGAGATGGGCGGCGTCTTGGACGTTGTCGGAAAAGGCCAAGGTTTTTTTGTCGTCGTTAAACCTAGAGGAGAAAAGTAGCGAGATGCCCAAACTAATGGCGGCCGCGCTCCGAAGTCCCAAAACCATAAGGCCAGAATCGCCGCGGCAGTGGGGGCAAACATACTGATGGGCGGTTTTTTCTCCGATAAGGTCGAGATTTGTCGCGATCGCGATTTCCATTGGTTTACGACCGCAAAAGGAACAGTCAGGATTAAGGTTCTCCCCTTGGACGAGCTTAAGGCACTTTGGGCAGAGAAAAGTCTTAATTAAGCCCTTGGGAACGTCTTGGTGGCGGCAAGGGTAAACGATTCTCACCTTGTCGCTTGACTTAAAAAAACTTTTGTAGAAGTCCGAGAGATTACCGCCTAACCCTAGGCCGCCTTTTTCGTCGATCACCGACCCCCAGCCGGTAGCCCCGCAATCGCGGCAAGTTATCACGGGCAGAAATTTATCGCCCGGGCCGGCTTTGAGGTCGGGAGCCAAGGCGTAGGTTACGTTGGAGTCAGAAACCTTGGCCAAAAGGCTACTTAACTCTTTTAACCATAATTGAACATCGACATTAAGAAAGGGCTTGGGTTGGGTGCCCGCGCCACCGCGGGCGTGGGAAATAAGCGCCACGATCGCGTCCAAAGCCAGGGCGGGGTCGGAAGTTTTGGCCAGGGCCGGAAAAGCGAAACAAAGATCTTTCGCGGCTTGGTCAATTTGGACGTATTTTCCATCCAGGTAAGACAAAAGATGCCTGGTAAAATTATGTCCCATTAGCCGTTGGCCAAGTTCCAAACGGGCCTTCGGGCCCATGATGCCGACAAAGGATAAATCTTTTTCAAGCCAAGCCGAGACCGCGGCTTGGAGAAACCCCTCGGGGTCACCGCCCTTAAAGGCCTCGGCCAGGGCCTTGACCGCGTCTTGGTTCGGCACCGTAAAGTCTTGGGCCAGGGAATTGGCCAAAAACTCATGGGCCGAGAAACGATCCTCAACCACGACCGAATCGGGGTCAAAAGGTTCGCCGAAAATACCGGCGGCGTATTCGCGAAGCCTTAGGGCCTGGTCTTGGCCGCCCATGGTAGCGGAAGTGCCAACGCAACAAAGATAGTTTTTTTCCATGTTCAGTCTTGACTTGAGGCGTCTTAAGAGGCAAGCCAAATCCGTTCCCTGGGCGCCGTCGAAGCTATGGAGTTCATCGACCGCGACATATTTGAGCGTTTGGGGACCGTTATTTTTCCATAAGTCGGAGTATTTTGGCCTGACCATGAGGTAATTAAGCGTCTTGTAGTTGGTTATAAGTACGCTGGGCGGATATTGCCTGAGGACTTCATGGTTGGCGATGACCTCGTCGCGGGTCATATGCGTGTTAAGGATATTGCCTAAGCCGCCAATAAACATGCCGACGCTTACGTTACCTTTAAGTTTTTCGTTTGAGTAAATGATTCTGGCTAGGCGCTTGGCTTGATCCGCGGCCAAGACGTTCAAGGGGTAAATGATGATGGCTTTGATGCCCGGTTCTAGCCGATGGTCGTAACAATACTCCAAAATGGGATAGGCGTAGCATTCGGTTTTTCCGGACCCGGTGCCGGTGGCCACCAGCGTCGAACGCGCCCCGTCGCCCAAAAGCCGTTTAAAAGCCCTCGCTTGGTGCGCGTGGGGATGGTACTGGGGCCTAAGCGAAGTAAAAATGTCTAATGAGCCGTTGTCGGCCGGCCGAATCGGGAGCTTAATCGAAAAGTAGGGATCGTGAAATAAGAAATTCTTCCCTTGACGTAATCGCCTGAAGGAAGAGGCGAAAATTTCGGTGGATATCGGATAAAGCGCCTCGATATACCCATTGATACCTTCCGATATGTGTCTGGCGAGTATTGAGGGTAACATCAAAGCCTCTTTAAATCAAGTTAAGGGAGAAAACGATTCAACCGTTTAGGTCTGGGGCTCGCCTGGGACTGGGCCCTCGGGGCGTTAAAGTTTTATCCATGAAAGTTGTCGAGACTTTCGTTTGCCGGGGCGTTAAAGTTTTATCATGAGCGTTTTTTGGGGAAAGCCAAAAACAACCGCGGTCATGAGCGTTATCCATGAAAGTTGTCGAGACTTTCGTTTGCCGGGGCGTTAGAGTTTTGCCATGAGCGTTTTTTGGGGAAAGGCAAAAAACCTTGGTCATGAGCGTTTTGGCTTAAAAGGCGCCGACTTTCTAAACTTTTCCTCAAAAAAACTCCAGGCGGCGTCGTAGTCGCGTTCGCGGTCGCAGCGGTCAAAGGGAAGAAATAACTCGATGGTCCTTTCGACCGGGCCGCTTGGTTGGGTTTCGTCGATAAAGGTCTTTATAACGGTGCCCGAAGTTTTGTTTTTGATGGCCTCCCACCCATTTGTGGTGAAATTTAGATTGGTTAATCCCTTACTCACCGAAAAAACCACCCGGCCCCTTTGGTCATACCAAGTATTGGCTTCGGACTTTTGGAGAACGTGAAACTGAAGGCGATAAATGGTCTTTAAGTCTTCCAAGGTTAAGCCAAGGGCCATGGAAGTTAGGACATCTATTTCAACTAGAGCTTGCCGGCGTTCGTAATTTGTTCTGAGGGGAAAATCCCAATTCCAGGTTCTCGGCTTATCGGAAAGTCGCCCGGGAGCCAATCGGGGATCTTGTTTTGACCAAGTTTCGCCGATAAAGTAGTCGTCTGGGGCGGCTTTAAGTAAACCATCATATTCTTGCGTTAGGCAGTTAAGTTTAAGGGACCTACAGCAAATGGCCCGGCTGAGGGGCGATTGTTTGATCATGGGGAGGCCCTTAGCGCTTTGATGAATAAAATGAGATTTATCTAGAATTTTTACGATAAAATCAAAGGGTAAAGAGGCCCATAATCCTGAGGATAAAATGAGTTCGTGAGTATTTTTAAACATGCAACCAATTAAAGTGTAGATATGATAAACTTTAGGTATGATAATACAGGGTAATAAAGTTCTTTCTTGCTGCGGATCAATGAATTCTCTTGATACTAAACGGTAATTATCTAGATATTTCTCTCCCCATGGTGAAACTGGGTTAATCATTAGACTGTCTATCGACTTTTTAACAAACTTATAGCTAGTTTTTTGGCTATAATCTTTACTAATATTTAATAAGTCTATAAGCTTATAATTATCTTTATTATTTTTTGGTCCCATGGACTGGAAAAATGGATTAGCTATGGATACGTTAGGTCCTGATAAAACTATATCAGAGTTTGATTCGGGAAACAAAGAAGTCTTTTTTATCGTGCCATCTTTTTCAAATTTCGTTTCATTTAAATGGGTAGATAAAATAGTTTCACAATCTCTAATATACATATTATTATTTGTGTATATTTTGGTTATTATTTGTAATAAGGTTTTAGTATGTAATGATAAAAGACTGGCGCTTAAATAGTCCTCTGAGTTGTCTAATAAAAGAGATAAAATTTTTAGTTCTTTGTTAGTAATATTGACAATTCTATCTTTATGGCCCTTTAAATTCCAATTATTGTTTGAGTCTTTTATTCCTTCAACAGGCTCTTTCCCGGACGATGAATAACACGCGTCCACAGTTAATGGGCTAAAAAGATTAGAAATCATGTCAAAATTGACCTTAGATTTTGTCTTATTAGTATAAATATTTATACTAAAATCTGTAGAGTGGTCAACATTAATGAATAATTTCATTTCATTAATAAAGGAAAAATGTTTTAGCAATTTTGTATAGACTTTTGATCTAAACAAATCACCTTTCTTTTCATTAAAAATACCATTTTGCTGTATAAATGATGAAATGCCTGTTTTGTTTCCGATCATCCAAGCTTGGGGGATGAAACATTTATATAAATTTGACTTTTGTCCTTTCAAATCGGGGTAGTTCTGAACCGCCGC
>JAITLH010000374.1 GCA_031277995.1 Deltaproteobacteria bacterium | reverse complement strand
TTTGTAAAGTAAATTTAGGAAAGTAATTTTCTTAAAAACGAATCTTTAGAGGTTAAATTCCAGAAAAATTAACCCTGGAAGGCCAATCGCTTTGAAAAGTAACTATCAGGAAAATAATTTTTGGATAGGCGATTGGTTGAATAGTAAATTCCAGGAAAATTAACCCCGGAAAGGCGACTTAACTTAAAAAGCTGATTCCAGAAAAGTAATTTCCGGTAAGGCCAATCGTTAGATGGTTAATTTTAGGAAAGTTAACCCCGGAAAGGCCAATCGCTTTGAAAAGTGAATCTTGGGAAAGTAATTTTTGCGAACGCGGCTTTTTGGATAGTGAATTTTAGGGAAGTTAACTCTGGAAAGACTAATTTATTTACAAAGTTAATTTTAGTAAAGTAATTTTCTACCAAGGCGATTCGTTAGAGGGTTAACTTTGGAAACGTTAAGGCGGCGAATCGGTTTGGAAAATGGGTTTTTTTTCGCGAAGGCCGGCGTGGTGGCCGGGGCGTTTTTTGAAAAAAATGTTTCGCTTTGGGGCCAGGCGTAGGTTTAGGCCTGGGGGGGGTCCGTAGCTTGCCTAGGCAATTGGTTTTCGCGGGTGGGATTTGGAAGGGAGCTCGTTTTTTTCGAGTTTTGGTAGGATATGTTTAGGCTTAGACCAGCGCCCCTGATTGGAGTTAATCGGGTCAAGGGCTTATTTGAGAAGGATAAATGAGTAAAGCCCGGGATCCCCGCCTCGTCGCGGCCTTGGTTGGATTGGGACTTTTTGTCCCGGGAGCCAAGGATCCGGATGGCCTTTGGGATAATGTCTTAAACAATCGGACCTTTTTTAGGAAAGCCCGGTGGGCGGATTTTGGCGCCGACCCGGAGGGGTTTTATTCTCCAAAGATGCCGCCCGAGGCGGATAAGTGTTATTCCCTGCAAGGGAGCTGGCTGGAGGGCGAGCGGGAGGACTTGGACTTAACGGGCTTGAAATTGCCGCCCAGTTTTGAGGTAAGCGAGGCCGACCCCTCGCTTTTGTATTGGCTAAGGGCCGTTAAGGCGGCCTTGCCCAAAAAAATCATGGAAGGACACGATAGGAGCGAGATTGGCGTCATCGCCGGGCACGTGGTCTTACCCACCCGGGCCATGAGCGAAGCCACCTTGTCCCTTTATGGCCGGGAGGCTACCAGGAACTGGCCCCTTAACCCCTTCCAGGCGCCCCCCAGGACCAATCCCTTTAGGGCCGTGGGTTATTCGGCCAAGTTGGCTTCCGAGGCCTTGGAGCTTAAGGGCCCGGCCTTTACCGTGGACGCGGCCTGCGCTTCCTCCCTTTTCGCCTTGAGGCTGGCCTTGGCCAGGTTACGCGAAGGCAGCCTTAGTTTGGTTTTGACCGGCGGCTTGGCCCAGGCCGACCCGCTTTTTACGCAGCTGGGTTTCAGTCAGTTACGGGCCCTATCGCGTAAGGGGGTCTCCAGGCCCTTTGACCAAAGCGCCGACGGGCTGGTGGTGGGTTCCGGGGCCGTGGCCTTGGCCATAAAAAGGCTCGATCGGGCCCTGGTCGATGGCGATGACATCCTGGCCGTGATATCGGGGGTGGGCTTATCTAACGACCAAAAGGGCAGCGCCCTGGCCCCCGATTCCGACGGGCAACTTAAAGCCATGACGTCGGCTTTTTTGGACGCCGGACTCCCCGGCGACTTGGCCCCGGGACTTTTTGAGGCCCACGGCACCTCGACGAGCGTGGGCGACGCGGCCGAAATGGCCACCATAAAAACTTTTCTAACCGGGCGATCCTGCGGGTTCGCCCCGGTGGTGGGCTCGGTTAAGGGTAACGTTGGCCACCTTCTTTCGGCCGCGGGGGCGGTGAGTTTGGCCAAGGCGGCCTTGGCCTTAAACAAAAAAGTCTTGCCCCCTTCGGCCGGCTATGAAAAACCGGCCGAGGGCATCGATTTGGCCCAAGGGCCGGCCATTAGGATTTTGACCAAAGTGGAAGCTTGGCCCGAACCCAGCCAAGGCCGGGCCCGGGTGGCGGCGGTCAACGCCTTTGGCTTTGGCGGCATAAACGCCCAGGCCATTTTGGAAGAGTACCGCGTCTTTGATTGGGACCATAAGTCTTTAAGTAAAAGCCCAGCCCAGGCCGCCGTGTCCGCCCCCCCTGGCCGGGGCCAGGAGATCGCCGCCTCGCGGGGAGGGGACCTTTCGGCCTTTTTGATTTCGGCCAGAACGGTTTTGGCGCCCTGGCCCAATTACGATTCCTTGGCCCGCTATTGGCTAACCCCCGAGGAGCCGCCCATGGCCCAGACCAGGCGCTTTGGCGGGCTTAAGACCACGGGCTACTTTTTTGACAATTTGACCTTAAACGTAAAAAACTTTCACCTCCCCCCCAAGGAAATCTCCGAAGCCCTGCCCCAGCAGGCCCTGACCTTTAAGGCCGCCCAGGCGGCCGTGGCCGCGGCCGGGCTTGATCCCGACCATTGGCCGGAAACCATCGATAGGGATCGGGTGGGGGTCTTTATGGGCGTTGAGATCGACCCTAGGTCGGCCGATTACGCCTTAAGGTGGCTGGGGCCCGAGCGGGCGGCCTTGGCCTTAAAAGACAAGGGCTTAAGCGAAGGACAATTAGACGAGCTTAGGGAAAAAATGCGCCAAGGGGCCCCGCCGGCCTTAACCCGGGGGCGGGTTTTGGGGGCGCTTGGTAGTTTCGTGGCCTCAAGGCTAGCCAGGTTTTTGGGCTTGGGCGGCCCGGCCTTTACCATGAGCGAAGAAAAGGACAGCGGGCTTAGGGCCTTACGGGAGGCCATGAGCATGCTTAGGGAAGGGGTTATCGATCTGGCCCTGGTTGGGGTGGTCGATACCTTTGGCGATCCCAAAACGGCCGCCTTGGCCCCAAAATCCGTCTGGGTGGAGGGGGCGGCGGCCATGATCTTGGCCTCGCCCAAAACGGCGGCCAGTTTAAAGCCCTTGGCCGAGCTGACCATTTCCGAGGGCTCGACCAGATTGGGCCCCCTTTCGGGACTTTTTAGCGTTAACAAAAGCGGCTTTTACCTAAGGCACCATCTAAAGCCCCTGGGCCGCGGGCATGGCTTTGCCTATTGGCTAAAAAATCCCCAGGATCCCCCCAGGCGCCTGGAGGGTCCCGGTTACCGGGTGGTGGAAACCCCCGGGGCCAGGCCCCAACCCCTATCGGTCGCCTCCGACGTCGTCAAACCCGACGTGTGGTTTTTCATTAGGGGGGACACGGATGGGGAATTCAAAGAAGCTTTGACTTTTCTGTCCGAGCTATTGGAACAAAACCCCGGCCGGGACCTTATTTACCTGGCCAAGACCCACATCGATAAATCCAAGCCCGGGAAACCCCGCCTGGCCTTACTGGCAAGGGATCACCGGGAACTGGCCGCCCATTTGAAAAGGGCCCAGGCCGCCGAGATCGATCGAGACTTTAAACCCAGGATCCTAAAGGCCCCGGACCGGGATCTCGCGGGCGATCTGGCCTGGGTCTTCCCGGGTTCGGGCAATCACTATAAGGGCTTGGGCCGCGGCCTGGCCGTTTCTTTCCCGGAAATAATAAGCGTTTTGGAAACCCAAAGCGAAAACCCCATAGGCCTTTTCCAAAGCGAGCTTTTTTGGGAGCCTAACCACAAAAGGCCCACGGTTAGGGAAGCCATTTTGGCCCAGGTCTGCTTTGGGTTAATTGGCGCGAAGATCTTGGATAAGATCGACATCAGGCCCCAAGCCCTAATCGGCTATTCCCTGGGCGAAGTCTCGGCCCTGGTCGCGAGCGGCATCTGGGCCGACCGGGACGAACTCTACCGGGATCTGACCACCTCGACCCTATTTAATGGCGATCTGACCGGAGAGCTTAACGCTCCCAGGGCTTACTGGAATTGGCCAAAAAACAAACCCCTTAAGTGGTTGTCGGGCTTGATTCCCAAACCCTACCAGCAGGCCAAGGAAGCCCTGGAGTCCTTGCCCCCGCCCCACCGCCATCGCGTTTTTATTCTGTTGGTCAATACCCGGGAAGAAATCGTGGCCGGGGGCGAGGAGAGCGCCGTAACCCTTCTGGCCCAGACCCTGGAAGCCCCCCTCTTCCCCTTGGAAGACGTGGCCGCCGTCCACGCCCCGGTGGTGGGCCCGGTAATCGAAAAGTACTCGCGCTTCCATACCCGCCAGATCACCCCCAGGGCCGATCTGAGGCTCTATTCCTGCGCCCGGGCCGACGTAATCGAGCAAGACAGTTTCGTCATCGCCGAATCGATGACCGATCAGGCCCTCCACGGCCACCGTTTTCCCGACCTGATAGAAAAGGCTTACCAAGACGGGGTTCGCTTTTTCGTCGAAGTGGGGCCCGGAAACTCCACTACCCGCATGATTAAGGCCATATTGGGCGATCGCCCCCACCTGGCCCAATCCATCGCCGCCACGGCCGTGGACGAGGGCTGGACCGGCTTAAATAGGCTCCTAACCGAACTGTGGCTCTACGGTTACCCCATCGCCCCGGAAAAAACCATGCTCCAACCCGCCCCGGAGCCGGATCCCCGCTACGAGGTTTCCATTAACCTAGCCCCGCCCGAGATCGACTGGCCCTGCCCAGTCCTCTCCCCCGAGGCCACCAAAGACCCCCAACAGCCGCCCGAAAAATCCGAGGATTACCTCACCTGGTTAGAGCGCCTTTCCGGCCAAGACAAAACCGCCCCGGCCCTGGCCGGCCCAGCCGCGGCCAAACAAGCCGCGGCCAGCCAAGCCGAGACCGGGCCCTTGGACCAAACCCCCACGGGCCAAGCCGCCAAGTCCGCCGCGCCCGCCACGCCCGGCACACCCGATCGCTCCCTGGCCTCGGTACTTTACCGGCCCAAGCCCCCCTTACAGTCAGGCGCCCCTTCGACCAAGGCGCCCCTTGACGCTCCGCCCTCTTCCTCGCCTACCGTGACCGTGAAACCCTCGTCCTCCCGACCCGATGTCATTAGGCGAGTCATAAGCCAGCCCCTTAGGCCCGATGACGGCGGGGGTCTTGGCCAGCGCACTCAAGAACAAACTACGGCCGGCCAGATCGGGGCGGCCCAAATCGAGACGGTCCAGCCCGAGGCGGTCCAAACCACGATAGTCCAAACCCCGCCCGGGCAAAGCGCCCGGTCAAAACCACTCCCAGGCGTGGTGTTTGATAGGAGGGCCTGTCTGGAGTTTGCCATAGGTTCGGGGGAAAAGGTTTTGGGGGAGAGCTTTAAGGGACTGGACGCGTTTCCGTCGAGGGTGCGTTTGCCCGATGAACCTTTGATGTTCGTCGATCGGGTCACGGTCTTGGAGGGCGAGCCTTTGTCAAGGTCCAAGGGTAGGATCGTAACCGAGCACGATCTTAGGGCCGGCGAATGGTGTTTGGAAGGGGAGTATTTGACCCCGGGCATGAGTATCGAAAGCGGCCAAGCCGATTTGATGCTCTCGGCTTATTTGGGGGCCGACTTCGTTACCAAGGGTTTGGCCAACTATCGTCTCCTTGACGCCGAGGTGGTTTTTCACGCGGATTTGCCTAAGGTTAAAGAACGCGTGAACTATGACATTAGGATCAATAACTTTTTTAGCCACGCCGACACGCTCATGTTCCGCTTTGAGTTTGACGGCACCATCTTGGGGAAAAAGTTACTGTCCATGAGAAAGGGCTGCGCCGGGTTTTTTACCCCCAAGGCCCTGGCCGCGGGCAAGGGTTTGGGCATAACCCAGCCCAGAAATCCCCATAATTTAAGGCGCCCCGGGGCCGAGGAAGGCCTTAATAAGGCTTTGCCTAAGGCGGGTTACCCCAGCGCCCCTAACCACGGCCTCCCTAACCATGGCGCCCTTAACCAAGGCGCCCCTAATCAGGTGG
>JAITLH010000360.1 GCA_031277995.1 Deltaproteobacteria bacterium | reverse complement strand
CGACGAAATTATAAAACGGCGCCGATCGGCCGAATTCAGAGTTGGTAAAACGTTATTCGCTGGTTTCGGGGTTTTTCGCCTGGCGTAAGCCATGGCTCCATATCGACACGCTTCCAGACAGTTTAGACAGACAACGCATCTGGAGCCATCGATGGTTCCGCTTTTGGAATCCAGGCAAGAACACTTACATGATTTTTCGCAAATAGAGCATTTGGAGCACTTTTCCTGGTTAATCCTAACGGCGAAGATCGAAAAACGGGAAATGACCCCCAACGCCGTCCCCACGGGGCAGACGGTATTACACCAGGCCCTCCCGTTTCTTAAGGCCAGATAAACGACGACGGCGAAGGTTAAAAGCCCCAAGCCAAAAGCGTAAAGCCCCTTTATCCATATGGGGGAGGTTGAAATCCAAAAAATTCCCGTTATCTCAGACAAGTAAGCCAAACCGTTGTGGCCAAGCGCCCAAAGGGGAGAAAAAAGCCCCGAGGCGATTCGCCCAAAAGCGCTATAAGGCTCCAGGGCGTTCCAAACGACGGGAAGGCCAAAAAACCAGGCCGCGATAAAAATGGCCAGAATCGCCGCCCTTAAATATGTTTTCCCGGGCCGGTAACGAAATCGAGGTTTTTTGCCCAAATTTCCAGAGCTGGTCCCGGGCTTTTTCCCGGCCAGGCTCCCGGCGATATCCTGGAAAACCCCCAGAGGACATATAATCGAACAGTAGATTCGACCGAAAACGAAAGCCGATAGGATAAAAACCAAGGCGGCAATGACACCGCTGGCCAGAATGGCTGGCATGAATTGGGTTTTGGCCAGAAAAGCCAGACGCGGGGAAACGATACCGCTCGAATCCAGAAACAGCAGGCATACCCCGAAAAAGACCACCCCGGCCAGAAATAATCTCAGTTTTCTTAAGGCGCCCATATCTCGTTTCTCATTTTTTCTATGGAATTTCCCAACCTGGCGGTTTGGGCCTAAACGGGGGTCATGGCGAGTTTCTCAATCCTTGGGCGTATTGGCCTAACCTGGCGATTTCCGATGAGACGGGGATCATCTGCGGGCATTTGGGGAGGCATTTGTCGCAGCCGGCGCAGCGTTCGGCCTGCCTTAATTCCGGAACCGACCTGTCGTATCCGACTAGGTAGGCCTTTCGAGCCCTTTCGTAATCTGGGTCCCTAACGCCTTTGGGTATTAGTTCGTTGTCTTGGCAATCGTTGTAATGAGAGAATACGGCCGGTATGTCTACCCCATAAGGGCAGGGCATGCAATAACCGCAACCAGTGCAGGGAATGATATTGGGGTTGACGAAATAATCTAGCGCCCGCTCAAGGACGGTTATTTCCCGCGGGGTTATGGGATTTAAGGGACTGAAGGTTTTGATGTTGTCTTCCAGGTGTTCCATTAAGGTCATGCCGCTTAAAACGACCGCGACTTTGGGGATAGAGGCGACATAACGAAAGGCCCAGGAGGCGGCGCTGGCGTTTTGTTGATCTTCTTGCAAAACGGCCAAGGCTTTTCTGGTAAGCTTAGCCAGGCGCCGTCCAAGGAGAGGTTCCATGACCATGAGCGGAATGTCGGTTTGGCTCATCCTCTCCAAAATCCAGCTTGGCGGCGCGGGCGCGGACAACTCGGCGGTGAGCCAGATTGGCGGGCGGTATTCCCTCAAGAGATCATGGTAATTTAATTGAACCAAAGCGATGTCCCAATCGATTGCCAGGGAAAGGAGGTATTCCAAGCACTCCTTGTCCCCGTGGAAGGAAAAACCCAGATTTCGAACGCGCCCGGAGGCTTTTTCCCGCAAGAGATACTCTAAAATTCCGTTCGCTTCATAGATTTGTTTGATCTTTTGGGTTGAGGTGACGCCATGAAGGAGATAGTAATCGAAATAGTCCGTTTGGCAGCGCTCCAATTGTTCGACAAAAATTTTTTTGGCTTGCTCCAAAGTGGGGTTTATGATGGTGGGCACCTTGGTGCTGATAAAAAAATCAGACCGGTCGTGACGCTTTAGGGCTTTACCCATAATGACTTCCGACCTGCCGCCGTGATATATGTAAGCGGAGTCAAAAAAATTAAGGCCGCTTTCAATGGCCCGATCGATCATCCTGATTGAGGCCGCCTCGTCAACTTGTGAGCTATAGGGATCGCTGGCCGTGGACAAAAGGGGGAAGCGCATGCAACCAAATCCCAGAAGCGAGATTTCATCGCCGTTTTTTGGGTTCGTGCGCCTGCTTATCAAGGTGGGCTCCGATTTTGCTTCCTTCCCACCCGGCCTAGGAAAAACCTTTAACTTGGATAAGCCATAACAAGCCAGGGCGCCTCCGGCCACGCCTAATCCGGCGTTTCTAAGCCACCTCCGGCGCGAGGGATCCCTAGGTAAGTCCCCCCGGCCGAGGCCGCCATCGATTCCCTGGGCTTCAAGTCCATTTTGGCTAGGGGGAACTTCGGGTAAGTCCTTTAAGTCGGTTTTGGCCAAGGCGATCTTTTTTTCTTTCGTTTGGTCGCCTTGGTTTTCGGTCATGCTCATGATTGGCCTTTCCTCCCAAGCTTAATTCGTCGCTACGCCCTTTCCAAAAGGCGGCGAAATCAATCAGGGCAAAAATAAAGAAACGTGATTAGGAAATTTATCTGGGTGGGTATGTGACATGTTGACAAAAAAAATACTTTTTGTCAACATGTAAATAGGAGAAAAAAAATGGACCAACCCAAAAAAACCTCGAATCATCTCGAAGCGATCTTAAGCTCGGCCCGGTGGTGTTTTTTAAACTTTGGATTTTCAAAGACTTCCCTTGAAGACATAGCCAAACGCGCCAACGTTTCGCGTACCCTGCTTTATCGATTCTTCAAGGGAAAGGAGGAGATATTCAAAGCGGTTTTCGTGGACTGGTTGGTGACTAGGCACCCGGAGGCGCAAAAAGCCGCGGCCGCCAAAGGGGATCCCTATAAGCGGTTACTTACGGTGTGTAAAGTGATGGCCTTTGATCCCTGGTTGGAAATGGTCAGGGCGCCCATGGGCAGTGAGTTTTTTGAAGCCTGTGGCCGCGTGGCCCCCGAAGCGGATGCCCATCACCACAAAGTGGCCCTCGAGTGCGTCTCGGCGATACTTGGGGACGACGAGAGCGCCCACGTTTTTATTATGGCCATAAACGGTCTTCTGGCCGACAAACCGGAACCGGACGTTTTGGAAAGCCGGATAAAAATACTCGCTGACCGCTTTACCAGGTCCCTGAGGGCCATAAAAAAAAGGCCCTCCGCGCCGGGGCGATTTTAAATCGGACCTCTCGGCCAGCCCTGAGCCCCCCGAGCCTGGCCCCATAACGGCCGCTAAGTATCTTTTCCCTTCGCTCCAAGCGTAAAAGCCTAGACGAGGGCTGGCCATGGCGATTGGCGGCGCCGCGTTTCTCCCAAGGCGCCCATCGTTTACCAGGGCTTTTGAAGGGATAAAATCCGCCTGAGCGTAAATCGGCGAAACCGTATTTTTCCATGAATGGGGCGAAGTCGTCTTTAAATTTTTTTCC
>JAITLH010000343.1 GCA_031277995.1 Deltaproteobacteria bacterium | reverse complement strand
GCGAAGCCCTGGCCGAACTCCAAAATGAAGCTTTCCAGTTCCCGCTGGATAGCCGCTTTTAGATCGTCTTCCAGATAGCCGCCGTTTAGACCGAGGAAATCAAAAAGGTAGGGGTCTTTGAAGGTTCCTGGTGTGACTGGCGAGTCCGGGGCGATCTGGGTAGCGACAATGGCGCTACGTTTAAAAGCTTCGCGGGAAATGAGCCGGCGCCGCCAGCGGACGCCCAGCTGACCCGCGGCTTACTTGGCGGGCCTAGAAAAGCCTGGCCTCGCGCGATTTCGGCGCGATCAGCGCCAGAAAACGCGACCAGCTTAATTGTCGCGACAGCGTCACGACAATTTACTTGCCGTAATCCGCGGGCCTGTTTTCAAGGACTCCTTCATTGACCCTCCGCCCGATCCGCCAAAAAAGCCGGGTTAGGGCGTAGTTGGCCTGGGCGATGACCGCGCCTTGGGCCTTCTCAATTAGGGTGGAAATTTCCGAAAACAGCCTTTGTTCAAGGAGATGGTTCAAATTGTAATAAGTATCCTTTAAGAATAATGATAAAGGGAGAGTCTTTGTATTTCAATAGCAGAGTATTTGTAGCCTAAGGGGTTAAACAACCTATCGTGAACGGTGAAAACTGCTCCGGCAGAGAAAAGCGTTGAAAACAGAGGCTAGTCACCTGATCCCTTAATACCGTTTTTAAAAAATTTTTCCTCGCGTCAACGCCATACCCAGGTCGTCTTTTTAATTTTTTCTATTTTTTGCGTCGACCTTATTGTCATGATAGAGGCACCTTTCAAAATAAAGATATAAAATTGCCCGCGGCCAAAACGGGCTGGCCCAGGTTAGATCGCGACAGCCCAGAAGACATTTTTCAGTTTACCAGAAGAGCCTTAGTAAAACTTCTACTTTTTTTGGAACTCCCCTCTGGTATTTTGGCGCGCGTCTTGGTGATTATCTTAGCCTTTGCGCTGGCGCTCGACTTGGTGCTTATCTTGGTGCTTATCTTGGTGCCTGTCTAGGCGCTCGACTTGGTGCTTATATGAGTGCTTGACTTTGGTTGCATTCGGCTGAGGAATAGGCGTGGCTGAACCGACCAGGGGGAGAAACGAGTTCATGGAGCCCCGGCCAGGGGCGGGGAAGGTTAAATGGCGCCTAAGTGACCGGTCATCCGATCGACGCTTCGCGGCGACTGTAAGGCGCGGCTATTGGGCCAAATCGAGAGTCCTGGCTACCGAGCTTTAAACGGCCGTAAAAGGGGCTAGGAGAGCTCCGAGCCCTTGCCCAGGTATGACCCTACCGACCCCCTCGGCAAAACGTCTCCACGGGCCTATTTTGGGCGTTAGCGAGGCGGTTTGGTGAGGGGTTGAGGTTTTGGTTTATGGATTGGACGAGCCCTTTCAACCCAGGGTTAGTTTTTTTGCCGCGAGCCAATACGCGGGTAACGCCTGACGGTCGGTCCCAGGGCCAAGCGCTTACTTTTTTAGGGTCGGTCCCAGGGCCAAACGCTTACTGGTTTTTGGGGTGATTTTGTCCCGGGGCCAATATCGCCAACGGTGGGCTCCATATTCAAGTTGCCTCACCCCTCGCGAGGGCCGGATTAGCCGGCCTAAAGGGCGGCCCAAAGGGCGGCCAAGGATAGGCGACGCGTCGATTTGGCGCTTAGGCGGCTTCGCTTTTTTAAGGTCGGGGCGGCCAGAAAAGCCCAAACCATCGCAACCCCTTTGTCCCTTGGTTTCGATCTTAGTCGAACCCTGGGCGTCTGGGCGTCTGGATTCCCAAAACCAAAAAGCCATAAACTAAGGGAAATAATTCGGCCCGTCCCAATAATCCGGCCAATATATAGGACCCCTAAACCACGCGCCAAAAGTTTTTTGAATAAGGCCCCAGGCAAAGCGATTGGGTATTTCGGCGCGAAACGAAGCGATCAAAAGGCGATCCGTTCGATTGTTCGAAGATAATTTTAAGGTTCCCAAAAACGTATTGGGCTGGTATAGTTAAAATTTGAACGGTCTTTGAAATCGTGGCCATGATCGTAGGGGCGGTTTAGGCCAAGGCGGCCGGTTAGGTTACTTGGTTTCGTTAGGTTGGCTTGGAAAGGCCCAAGCGACTCGCGGTTTTGGTTAAGCGCTTAACGAACCGGCGCGGAGATTATCGCCAGTGGTTTATTGGCGAAAACTTGGTATTTTTTTTAAGGGTCCTTTGATTTGCCGCGTCGATTTTGGGTTTTGAATAAACTCGATTGTTACTGGGTCTTTGAAATTGAAAACCAGACCCCTCCCAATCTTTGTAAAGGCTGATAAAATGAAGATTTTTTTGGGAACTTTGGATTCGGAAGGCAGGCCTTGTTTTGACGCCGGTGACGTGCTTGAGGGGGACACCTATCTAGAAGTACTTGAAATGCTGATAAATCCCCCATTTTTCACGATGAATACGGAAAAAGATCCAGACAAATTCATGGACAATTGCCTGGCTCGGATCAAAAAGTTTAGCCGGCTCGATTTGGCGGTGACGGGAGAGACCACGGCCGAGAGGGCGGAGAATTTTTTTAAGATATTGATCGAAAATAAATTAGCTTGTTATGTCAATTAAATTCGATAATAACTACGATGAAGATTTAAACAGCTTGAATAGTCATGATTATTTTTCTTCTTATAGTATTTTTAGAAGTGTTTATAAAAAATAGCTCTAAAAGTATAGACTAAAAAAGATTAAAAAATGCTCAAAAAAATAGATCATTTATGATTTAGTTAAAAAAACTGTCCGGTATCTTTATCGTTCGCTAAAAACTAAGTTATAAATTTTTTTTTGGACAATGGCGTTTTTGGCTAGCGATGAGCGTTTGATTGGGATTAAGAGATTTTCATCATAAAATTTAGGATTTTGCAAGATATCAAATTTTTTAGGCTAGGTATTTTTTTTACGCGTTAATAAAACCCCGTCCGTTGAAAGTCGCGAAGGTTTACTTTGGCGTTTTGCTCATGGTATATTTGAAACTGGATTGCGTCCGTTTTTTTTATCGGTCCAATCGGACCATCACCCCAGGGCGACCTCATGTTAACCGTGATTTTTTTCTCCGGCCGCGAGGTTCTTTTGCCTTGATTTGTTAAAGAAATTTTCCGCGTCTTTACCGTTCGCTTTATGGGCGACAAAAGACTTGACCCTCTCCAAGGCGTGTTAAGAAAGGTCGAAAAAATGTCCGTCGATGACACTGACGTTGAAGCCAAACTGGCCCAACTCAAGGAACTTAAAAGCCAAATAGAAAAGCTTGACGAGCTTTTTGAACGCGAATTGAAGGCCGCCGGTCTCACCGAGGACGATCTGAAAAAAATCGATCCGAAAACCATACCTCCTGAATTCAAAAAAGAAGCCATAAAAAGACCCGTCTCTCTCCAGGGTACGCTAAGAAAGGAAGAAAAAATGTCCTTCAATGAAGCTTTCTTGGAAGCCAAACTGGCCGAGCTCAAAGAACTAAAAGATCGGCTAGGCAAGCTTGACGCCATCTTCGATCGCAATATGGAGAAAATGGGCCTCACCGTGGAAGATCTGAAAAAACTAGACCTGCGTAACCTGCCCCCCGACATCCAAAAGAGCTTTGATAAGACCAAGCTCGAGGTGAAAAAGGCTGGCGAGCAAGCCGCTAGGGACTTGAGTTTAGAGACTTCCAAAAGTCCCAAACGATCCTTTTCTCGCTCCGGAGCTATCAAGCTTTGACCGTATCGCCGTTTTTTGGCATTTAAAAAGACGCTGCCACGAGGGTATCTAAAATAAAGGTTTTGGGAAGCCGCCCTTTTAAGGTGTTTTAATGGCGGTCCCAAGGCTCCCAATCCCCTAACCCCACGGTCGGTCCTTGATTTGGGCCTGGGCCTCAGTAAATAAGGATAAGCTTATGAGCATGGATTCCATATCTTTAAACAATAACGTGATCACCGCGACGCTGGATGACGATATCTTGGTCACTAAGGAAGAAGTTACCTACCCTATGCTTCTAGCCTTCTGGGAAAAGGAAGCCGGCCAAGCTTGGTATGCCAAATTGGAAGAAAACGCACAGAATATCCAAACTGCCATGAAAATGTCGTGGGCGGCCGAATTGATCTACCTTCGCCCAGCGTTGACCAGGGTGGAACAGAGAAAACAGGATGTAATCGATAACGAATTCGCCGTGAAGTTATCCGAGTACATGACCGAACGCGGTTTGCCCTACAAAGGCGGAGCGGATCCTACCTTACAGGAATGGCTCGAGAACGCGAAGGTAATAAACAAATATTTGGAGGAGGTGCTCCTCCCCATAGATGCCGAATTTAGGCAAGAGACTATTAAGGCCGTAGCCGAGTACGAAACCGCCCTCAGATTGGCCAACGCCAAAGGTGTGTTATTTGACGAGTCTGCGTCTTAATAAGTTTCCGCTGGCCCGTTTGTCGAAGAGGGCCTCATATATCCCTGGCTAAGGTCCCCTAGGCCAGGACCGATGGCCAGACGGCCAAAGCGCCATCCTCCCTACCGTCGGTTCGGCCAGCCTCGATGAATTTTTACTCCTTTCTCCTTTAGCCCCTCCGCCGCTGGACGCGCCCGGAGGGGCGCTTTTTTCTCGCCCCCGTCCCCCAAAAAAACCTTTTGATTTGTTATTTATGACCCCCACGATTAGGATTTTTATTGGCCTGACGAGTGGTTTTAATCGGGGCCCGCGAAATATGAGTAATTACTTATATAAATGTTGGCAATCTTTTTTCAAGATCTTTACAATCCCCAAACTAGATCGTTACGTTCATGACTTAAACTACCAGCCATGTCACAAAAATCTGGAGGAAAACGGATGGCAAAAAGACTTGGCTTGGTAGCTAACGTTCATCCCACGGCCAAGGTGGTTGATTCTACTTTGGGCGCTTACGTGGCCATTGGAAAAGATTGCGATATCACCCAAACGACCATTGGCGATTATTCATACTGTAGCGGAGACAACGAGATAATCTACAGCTCAATCGGTAAATTTGTCTCCATCGCCAGCCATGCCCGGATTAACCCCGGCCAACACCCCACCTATACTCGAGTCACCCAATCCCACGTGACCTATCGTCGGGCCGCTTACGGGTTTGGGGAAGACGATATTGATTTTTTTAAATGGAGGGAAGAAAATCACGCGGCCGTGGGCCATGACGTATGGATCGGTTATAACGCCGTTATTATGGGCGGGGTTACCGTCGGAAACGGCGCCGTGATTGGGTCGATGGCGGTGGTTACCAAGGATGTTTTACCTTTTGAAGTGGTGGTAGGCAATCCCGCCAAGCGCCTAAAATTTCGCTTCCCGCCGGAAATAATCAGCCGGATAGAAAAAAGTCAATGGTGGCACTGGAGCCATGAACTTCTAAAAGAAAGGCTTGACGATTTTAACGACGTCGTCGCCTTTTGCGAACGCCACGGGAAATAAGCCAGCTTTTTCCCATACCTTTTCACCCTTTTCCCGAGTATTCGCTAAAAGCTTTTACTCATATATGTGAGATTATGAACATAAAATCGATTCTGGTTACGTTCCTTTCTGGCTTGTTTTTTTTCGCTTTGGCTTCTACGCTTATGGCTCAAGACGTTACCTTGACGGCCAAGGACATCGATACGTTCATTAAAATGGCCAACGTGAAGGCTGATGACAAAGCGGCTTTGGAAAAATTTTTCTCCCAAAGCGGCCGAGACGCCGACGCGTTCGAGGACGTCATGGGTAAGATTATTGGCATCGCCTCCATGATCGACCAGAACGTAAGCGACGTTAACGAAATAAGCGATTCTTTGGGCGTGAAAATTTCCAAGGCCGAGTACGATCTAGTAAACCGTAGAAAGGGAGAAGTCATGTCGGCCGTGGTTAAAATGTTTAACAAATAACCTCCCTTACAACATAATCGATAAGTTTTTTGCCCTGGGCCGGCCCATCTTAAGCTGGGCTCCCTCTGGTTTTGGCGCCCCCAACCAGCGGTTACTCCCTAAAACCCATGGAGTAAGGCCTCCCGAGCCCTCGCCGCTCCCTTGGCTTCATTAGATTGACGATCTCGGTTTTCCCCCCCGAGGGAAAGGGAAAAATTAAGCGTCCCAAAACTGGCCCGGCCAACCTAAAGCCCAGATAACACAAATAAAAAAGAGTGATTTTTCAACTGGCCCAATCATGGCCAGCCGAAAAATCACTCTTATTTTTTTACTTGGCCCAGTGGCCTGTTTCGTTTTTGGCTTACCGGCTAGGTCGATTTTCAATCCCGGGCGCCCGGGCCGCCAAGCGATCAAGCCGTCAAGGGTCGAGGCGCCCAGGAGGTCAGGAGGTTAAGCTGTCAAGGGTCGAGGCGCCTAGGAGGTCAGGAGGTTAAGCCGTCAAGGGTCAAAACGTCTAATCAGTCAATCCGCCAAGCGCCCAGGCGGTCAACCCGCCAAGCGCCCGCTTAAGATTAGGCCAGGACGGAGTCGACCGGTTGGTAGAGATTGTCCAGGCCAAAAGCGTTGGCCACGGCTTTGTACGTGATGGTTCCTTTGTAGACGTTTAGGCCATGTTTTAGGGCCTCGTTTTCGCGGCAAGCCGCCCTGGGCCCGGAATTGGCCAGGGCCAAGCCGTATTTGATGGTGGCGTTATTTAAGGCGAATGTCGAGGTTCGGGCGTAGGCCCCGGGCATGTTGGTTACGCAGTAATGGACTATGTCGTCAACGAGGTAGATGGGATCGCTATGGGTGGTGGGCCGGGAAGTCTCAAAACAACCGCCTTGGTCAATGGCCACGTCAACCAGGACGGTCCCCGGTTTTAAAATATGAAGGTGTTTGTTTTGGACCAGTTTTGGGGCCTTAGCCCCGGGGACCAATATCGCCCCGATTATGACATCGGCCGATTGTAACTTAGATTTCAAGGTGACCGGATCGTTATACAGGCAATTGACGTTGGGCGGCAAGATCTCGCTTAGGTATTCCAGCCTCGATAAGTTAACGTCCAAAATGGTGACGTTGGCCTTGAGGCCCGCGGCCACGTGAGCCGCGTTGGTGCCAACCACCCCTCCGCCTAAAATTAAGATCTCGGCCGGGGCCACCCCGGTCACGCCCATGGGCAATATCCCCCGGCCTCCCTGAGTTTTGGCCAGATAGAAGGCTCCCATCAACGTGGACATCCGGCCGGCCACTTCGCTCATGGGTTTTAGGAGGGGTAGGTTATGGCCTTGTTGGACGGTCTCATAGGCCAAGGCGATTATTTTTCGCTCAAGGCAGGCTTTCAATAACTTTTCGTCGGCGGCGAAATGAAAAAACGTATACAGGAGCTGGTTTTCCTTCATTAGGCCATATTCGCTTTCCAAAGGCTCCTTGACCTTGACGATCATGTCGGATTCGCTCCAAACGTCAGAAGCGGTCGGAAAAATTTTCGCCCCCGCGGCCATATACTCGCTATCCTCAATGGCCGAGCCCAGGCCGCCGCCCGTTTCGATAAACACTTGATGGCCGGCCTCAACGTATTCGTGGGCGGCGCTGGGGGTAAGGCCAATGCGATTTTCATTGTTTTTGATTTCTTTCGGGCAGCCGATTTTCATGCCAAATTACTCCATAATCATTTCTAGCCGTTTCACTCGCAAACAAACCGTCCCCGCCTTTGGCCCATGGCCATCATGGGGAAAAACTTTGACGGGCGGTCCCTCGCAAACAAACCGTCCCAATCGTCCCCGCCTTTGGCCCATTGGCATCATGGGGGAGAAACTTTGACGGGCGGTCCCTCGCGTCAATGTTACCACGTTTTCGAACCAACCGCTGAGGCCGATAACTAATTATCGGTTTTTCTTGGCTTTTAAACTAGCGAACATGACCAAGGTAGAGTTAACCTGACGTTTATTGACAACGGGGCGAGTTTTTCAAATACGCTAAGTGAAATTCCGAAACCAATCCCTAAAAACGCCTCCGAGTTAGCTAAGTTAGGGCG
Source organism: Deltaproteobacteria bacterium (assembly GCA_031277995.1). GTDB lineage: Bacteria > Desulfobacterota > Desulfarculia > Adiutricales > Adiutricaceae > JAIRNQ01. The sequence continues at coordinate 726 of JAITLH010000343.1, read as the reverse complement.
AAAAGGTTGACGCGACAAAGACAACTAAGCTACTTATTTTTGGCCTCCTCCCAGATCGGGGCCCATTTTTTCCGCCAATAACAAGAAAAAAAATAGCTAGTTAATTATTTGACTTGACAGATTCGAACGTTTGGCTTATTTTTTTTAACATGGTTTTGACACTTCAAGGCTACCTTGACAACGAGATTAATGAGGGGAGTAATACCCATGAATAAAGTAAAAATCACCGTCTTGGAAACGACCTTTAATGAACGCCTGGCCAAGGAATACGGCGTTGAGGGGCTTGGCAAATGTCCATTCATGAAAGAAGGCGACGTGTTTTACGCCGACTACGCCAAACCCGAGGGCCTTTGCGACGAGGCCTGGAAAGCGATATATCAATTCGCCTTTGCCTTGGCCCATGGGGTGGGGGCCGACTCTGGGCTTTTTTACCATGGCGACTGGATACCCACTCCGGGGCTCGCCATCGCCTGTTGCAATGATGGTATCCGCCCCGTTATCTTTAAACTGGAGGCGACCAACGAGTCGTCTAAAATTTGAACCCAATACCCCCGGTCAAATCGCCGATCTCCGGTTGAAGTCGGGGCCATTCCCAGCTCACGGTGTCTCGAAAGTTGAAGTTGAGGCCATTCCCAGCTCACGGTGTCTCGAAAGTTGAAGTTGAGGCCATTCCCAGCTCACGGTGTCTCGAAAGTTGAAGTTGAGGCCATTCCCAGCTCACGGTGT
>JAITLH010000306.1 GCA_031277995.1 Deltaproteobacteria bacterium | reverse complement strand
GCCTATACGGAGATTACGGCTTACTTGGACCGGGTCACCCCGTATCTGTATAACCTCTTGCCGCCCAGTCGGGAGGGGGGCTACTTTAGGGTTTACGTTGACTTTAAGGAATCAAGGCTAGCCCAAAAGCCCGTAAAGGCCCCAACGAAACTTTCGCCTTTGGTTAAAACCCTTAAAATCAACCAACTTAATGGTGACACCGTGCGGCTCGTGGCCGATCTGCCGGCCGCCCATCCCTACATGCCCATTATCCTGGATAACCCGCCCCGGATGATTATTAGGGTAGCCGATCGGGTCGAAAATCTCCCGCCCGTGGAAATCGAGGATCCCCCCACCCCCCGGGTGGTGGCCTCCAAAGAACCGGCCAAACCGGTAACGGCCAAGCCGGCCGCGAATAAGCCGGCGAAAGGCCCCAAGGACTCCATGGCCAGGCAACTTGGTCTGGGCGTTAGGTTAGTGGCCATCGATCCCGGGCACGGCGGCAAGGACGGGGGGGCGGCGGGAAACGGCCTTAAGGAAAAGGACATTACTTTAAAGGCCTCCAAGATGTTGGCCCAAAAGTTTAGGTCAAGGTTGGGTTTGGAAGTCATCATGACCCGGGAGAGCGATAAATTCGTGACCTTGGATCGAAGGACCAAAACCACCAGGGACAAAAAAGCCGATTTGCTTATCTCCGTCCACGTCAACGCCAACGATTTGGCCAAGGTCGAGGGCTTTGAGACCTACATCCTAAACTTTTCCTCGGACCCCACGGCCATGGCCGTGGCCGCGAGGGAAAACGCCTCATCGGAAAAGACCATGAGCGAGCTGGGCGACTTGGTTGACAAGATTGCCAAAAACACCAAGGTGGCCGAATCGAGGGTATTGGCCAAATCCCTCCACGCCGGGGCCCTGGCCTCCCTTAGAAGCCAGTTTAAGATTCGCGACCTGGGCGTTAAGGAAGCGGCCTTTATCGTCCTGGCCAACGTCGAGGTTCCGGCCGTTTTACTGGAAATAGGTTTTATCACCAATAAAAAAGAAGCGGAACTTTTAAGCCAAGACGCCTATCTGGAACTTTTAACCGACGGCATCTGCCAGGGCCTAAAAAACTACCTGGACGGTTTTAGCTAACCCCCCATCCGCCGCTTACCCCCCATGGGGGTCAGGAGCGGCTAACCAAAATCCCCGACCTCACCCCTAGCCAAAACGGGCCCGCCAAGGCCCCAAATCGCCCCATAGAGCGACGCTGAAGCCGGATGGCGGTCTTTGTGCCAACCCCGGGTCCGAAGGGCTCCCAGGGCCCTTTACGGCCCTTTATTGGGCTTGTCGCTAACTACAGAAAATTTCAAAAGAAATTTTACGGCCCTCCCTCCGGGGGGGGGCGGGGGGTTTTAAGTTCATAAGTAGTAGATTATAAAAGATAAAAGTAAAGGCGATGGGTAGGAGGGGAGAAATTTTGGCCTTTTATCGATTAGTTGAGTAAATAAATCTAATCATTCAAATATATCCGGAATATGTTTAAACGCTAATGACTAAATGCAAGTAAATCAAATACATTTAGGCATGGGGTTAAAAATATCTAGCGTTTTTGTTATACTATGATAAACCGGTGGAACGAACCACCGTCAATCATATAGGCAAGACAAGCTTGCGGGGTCGATTCCGCCAGATTTCTGGCTTAAATGTTAACCTACCATAATTACCGGTAATCGCCCCGATCCTGGCCAGATCGGGGCGTTTTTTTTGGGAAATTTGGGAAATTTGGGGATAAGGGGCGATTTTTGGGCGGACTTGGCGGGAAGGGCTTGGGAGATTGGGGCCAAATAATGGCCCGCGGGCCATTACTTGGCGTAGGGGATTTGGAGCTCATCGAAGACGATTGACTCTAGGGTGAAGTTATGGCTTTCGTCGGAGATTTTAAGTTGACAGTAGACGACCGATATTATGGTGGAGATAAAACTTATGAGAAATATAGAGGCTATTATTATAAAAAGATAGACGATTATATTGTCGCTGGTGATGGCCAGGATTTCCCGGGTCCCGAGGAATATGAGCGAGAGGGCGGACAGGGCGATTATGGTAGATACGATGGCCGGCCCAAGGTTTCCCTTGGTAAGGCGCCAGGAGCGGATGGTGGCCTGGGTGATATTGATCTTTTCAATGGCGCTGGCCGCGAAAAGGACGCTTATCTTGGAAAAAAGGAGGATGAGGCCAGATCCCATCAGGGCGACTAAGACTATCGAGACCGCGGGCAGGGTTAGATCGGAGAGAAAGACTAAGCCCGCGCCCACCGAGCCTAATAAAAACAAGACGATAAGGAATCTTAGGTAAAAAAAGAGCAGCTGGGTGATTCTCTCCAGGCCCCCGGCCAGGGCGGCCACGAAGGCGGGCGGGGAGTTTTTGAGGCTGCCGTGGACATAGATGGCAATCGATGAGTGGAGGCAAAGGGGCAAGACAAAGCAAGCCATTAGGAGAACGAACTGAAAAATACTAAAGATTTCGGAAAACTGAAAGGGGGACAGGCTCGAGGTAATGGTGTAGACAAAGAGGGTGAAGATCGAGGGGAGGCCCAAACCGGCGATGGTCACAAAGCCGTCGGCGATAACCCGTCCGGTCAAACTGACGGTTTGCCCAAAGCTAATCTTCTCCCGGGGGGCCTTAGGGGCCAGTCCTGGGGCTGGCGCTGGCCTTGGCGCTGGGCCTGGCGCCCATTGGGGGTAAGGCGGAAAATTTTGGGGAAAATTTTGGGGGGGTTGGCTATTCATGGGTAAATGGGCCCGGGGCTATCAGCTTTTGGGTTTATAGTGGAGGGCGACCAAGGGGGTGTCGTGGACCAGGCCCAGGGCTTGATAAAGCCTAAGGGCCGGGAGGTTCCAGGAGGCCGTCTCCACGGTTATGCGTTTGGCGCCCAGTTGGTTCATTTGTTTAAAGAGGGCCTTGAGTAGGTAGGCGCCCAGGCCCTGGCCGCGGCGGTTTTGGGAAACGTGGATGGCCCTTAGGGTCGAGGCGGGGGCGCTGACGGCGCCCCAGGCTAGGCCGATGGGTTCTTCGGGGCGATCCTGGAAGAGGAAAACGAAGGGCTCCTTTCGTTTAAAGTCGGTTAGGGCCACTTCCCGCCACAGGGCGTTTTGGAAACCCGACGGGAGGTAAGGGCCATGCTTTAGGTGCCCGTCGTAAAAAAGCTCGCCAAATTCGTCAAGTAGGCCCGGGATTTCATAGCCCTTGACCTTTCTAAGGGAAACGCCGGCGATATTGGAAAAATCGTTGGCCTGGGGGTCAAAGTCAAGGGTTCCGGTAAGTTTGGCGCCAATTTCGGCCATTTGGAAGCCCTCGTCAATAAGGGCCCGGAGAATGGCCCCATCGTGCCAAGTCTTGATGCTTAAAAACTGGCCCTGGGAGATTTTGGCCACTTCTTTGGCCTTGGCGGCCAGGATCTTGGTATTTTGGTAGCGCTGGAGGGAATCGGGTTCGACCATATAGGGCCCAATGAGGCGTAATGATCCTTGGCCCAAAAGAAGGCTTTCCAGGGGCTGGGTCTGGCAGACGGCCAAACCCATGGCCGGGTGGCTATCGTCTACCCATAAAACGACCGCCTGGCCGGAAATCACCGCCTGGGCGGCGTCTTTGATGTCAATGGCCGTGGGCTGGGGCATCCAAAGGGAGAGGGGCGGAGTCAGGGCGCCCATTTCCCTGGCCATCAGGGTCATGGTCGCGGCCAAGACCTTGGCCGAGGCTTGGCGGGAGACTTCGCTCACCGGGATCCACCGTTTTTGGCCCCGTTTTGTTTAAAAAGGTCGTATTTGTCGGTATTGTGGTAGCAGCGCCGGCAAACGGGGGAATCGTCGTGACCCAGATTTCGCCCAACCTTGTCCCTTTGGGCCTCCATGGCCCGGCCCAGCCAGGCCTCTTTTAGCCGATCTTGGGGAAAGCGCCCGGCCGTGTGTTCCTTTAGGCTATCCGCGTCCTGCCCGCAAAAGCCAATGGTCCCGTCGTATTTTACTTCGAGAGCCAAAAAAACGTCCACGCACAAACCGCGCCTAAGCCCCTTGGACTGGTCCCCCAGGTGGGGTTTGACCCGCTCCAAGTCGGAGACGAAATTAAGGTTAGTTAGGTCAATCGCGACCTTGTCGACCAGGCCCAAAAAGCGCTCGGTAAATTCATCGGGGCGGGCGCTTTTTAGTTCGCTGGCCAAAACGGAAGTGAGAATACTTAGAAAGGGCTTTTTTAGCCGCCCGCGTTTTTGGCTAATCGTTTCGATGTTATGAACCAAAAGACGGTAATCGGATCCCACCCGGTTAAACAAATACTGTTTTTCGTTTAGGCCCTGCATGGAAAACTGCAAATCGTCAACTTCCAGTTCGATCAACTGGTCCATTAGGGCCGGGCTTAGGTTTAAGCCGTTGGTGTAAAGCTTAAGGGGGATGGAGCGCTTTTTGGCCAGGGCGCAGAGCTTATCGATGTGGGGGTGCAAGAGGGGCTCGCCCCAGCCGGTAAACCTAACGGCGGTCGCGCTTACCTCGGGCAAGCGCAACGCGTTTTGGGCGGCCACTTCGTCAAAAAGGGCCTCGGCCAGGGCCAGGTCCAGATAGCCCTTGGCCCTTTGGGACTTTTGCCGGGAGCAAAAGAGGCAGTTAAGTTGGCAATGGTTGGTGGGCTCTAAGTTTATCCAAAAGGGAAAGGGCCTGGGGGGATCGTAGTCACTTAACCAACCCTTGGAAGCGTATATGTAGTTAAAAGGATCGCTTTCGGGCCCGTTAAGATAGGTCAACACCGGTAATCATCCCCGCCAAAAAAGAAAACTTTATTTTATCCGCCCGATTCCACCCACTAAGCCCCGTCGTGGGTTTAGTGGGTGGAATCGCCTTCCAGGAGGCGGATGTTTTCCACGGCCTGGGGGTAGCCCAGCTCGGCCGCCTTGCGCCACCAGTGGATGGCCCGGTCAAGATCCTTTTGGACCCCGTCGCCGTTAAAGTAAGCCCCGCCCAGGTTAAACTGGGCCTCGGCCACGTCCTGCTCCGCGGCCAAAAGCCAGTAACGGACGGCCTGGGCCTGATCGATCTCGATACCCAGGCCCGTATTGTAGGCGTTACCCAGGTTAAACTGGGCCATCCCCAGGCCCTGGTCGGCGGCTTTTTTCCACCAGTTGACCCCCTCCACGGGATCGGCCTCAACGCCCACGCCCGTGCAAAGGGCCGAGCCCAGATTGGCTTGGGCCAAGCCGTAGCCCAGCTCCGAGGCCCTGCGCCAGTAGGAGACGGCCTTGGCTTCGTCTTTGTCGATGCCATCGCCGGAAAAATACATGAGGCCCAGGTAAAAAAGGGCGGCCGGGAGATCCTGGTCGGCGGCCTTGGTCCACCAGAAAACGGCCAGCGAGCTATCGCGCCCGACGAAGTTTTCCCCGGAATAATAGGCCCCGCCGACGGTGAACTGGGCCAAGGCCAGACCCCCATGGGCGGCCTTGGAAAACCAGTCAAAGGCCTCTTGGAAATCTTGGCCCACCCCATGGCCAGCTAGGTAAGCCTGACCGAGGTTATATTGGGCCTCGACCATGCCCCGATCGGCGGCCAGGCGCCACCAAGTCACGGCCTTTTCCAAGTCCTTTTGCGTGCCTTGGCCCAAAAAATAAGCCTCGCCCAGTTTAAAAATGTCCACGAGGTTACCGGCGTTGGCGGCTTTGATCAGATCGTCAATCATAAAATCTCCAGGGAGAAATTTGGGGGGGCGTTAACGCGGCCCCCACTTGGGAGTATAGTTAACAAAGCCCCTAAAAATCAACCGCGATTATTCGCTGGGCCGGCCTTTGGGCCGCTAACGATCATCAAAACATTATTTACTCATCAAAAGAGCGTTTGTGGGCCGCGTTTGGTGGCCTAATCGGGAGGCCCTTTCGCTTACGCCTTAAAGCCAAGCCTTAAGGCCGGCCTTAAGGCTTGGCTTTGATTTCGCCCAAGGCCGCGGCGGCCAGGGGAAAACCCAGCCGATCGGCGCGCGTAAGGAATTGGGCGGCCAGAAGGAGGTCCTTTTTGACCCCTTCCCCCTGGCAGTGGGCTTGGCCAAGGTGGTAGAGGGCCTCGGGGTAATCTTGCATGGCCGCCTGGGAAAAGAACTTTATGGCTTGGCCCAGGTCGCGTTTAACCCCTTGGCCGTTTTGGTAAGCCAAACCCAGGAGGGTTAGGGCTTGGGGCAGGCCCTGATCGGCGGCCAAACGCGAGTACTTAATGGCCTTGATGAAGTCCTTTTCGACCCCTTGGCCGTTTTGGTAGGCCAGACAAAGGTCGCATTGGGCCTGGGGGTGCCCTTGGTCGGCGGCCAGCTTAAGGTATTTAAAGGCCTGGACGGGGTTTTTCCTGATGCCCTGGCCGTTTTGGTAGGCCACGGCCAAGGCGTGGCGGGCCTCGGGATTTTCTTTCTCGGCGGCCAGCTTAAAGAGTTTGACGGCCTCGGATAGATCTTTGTCGAGGCCCTGGCCGCCCTGGTAGCATAGGCCCAACTGATGGAGGGCCTGGGGGTGCTCTTGGTCGGCGGCCAGGCGGAGGTATTTTACGGCCTGGACCGGGTTTTTTTCCGCGCCCACCCCGTTAAGGTAGGACATGCCCAGCTTAAACCGGGAGGGGGCATGCTCTTTGTCGGCGGCCAGCTTAAGGTATTTTACGGCCTGGGCCTCGTCTTTTTTAACCCCGTCGCCTTTACGGTAAGCCATGGCCAGATGATAGAGGGCCGGGGCCAGGCCCTGGTCGGCGGCCAGCTTAAGGTATTTAAAGGCCAGGGCCTGGCCCCTTTCCGGGCGCTCGGCCTTTTGGTAGAGCATGGCCAGATTGAACTGGGAGGCGGCGTGGCCTTGGTCGGCGGCCAGCTTAAGGTATTTCGCGGCCAGCTCGAGATCCGGTTCCACCACCCGGCCTTCGAGGTACGTCATGCCCAAATAATGCTGGGCGGTGATGGCGGCCTTTTTGGAGGGCGGGTACCAGAAATTGACCACCTGGGCGTCTTTTCTGTCGGCGCCCAGGCTCACACCCGTTTCGGCCTTGCCCGTTTCGGCCTCGGCGGTACCGGCCATAGAAAGGCCTTGGGCCCCTACGCTTGCGGCGCTGGGCGCCGCGTCGGCCGCCAAATGCCAGTGGCGTAGGGCTTGGATAACGTCCTTTTCAACGCCTTGCCCGGTATGGTACAAAAGGCCCAGGTTAAACTGGGCGCCGGGCAGGCCTTGGTCGGCGGCCAGGCTCCAGTACTTAAAAGCCTGGCCAAAGTTCTTTTTGATCCCCAGGCCCTCAAAGTAAGACAGGGCCAGGCTATTTTGGGCCTGGGCCAGACCGGCTTTGGCGGCCAGTTTAAAGTTTTGGAGGGCCAGGGCCGGGTCTTTTTTGACCTTTTGGCCTTCGTGGTAAAGGACCCCCAAACCGTATTGGCCCAAGGGGCTATCCAGGGCCGCGGCCCTTTCGAAGTAACCCAGGCCCCGTTCGGGGTCTTTGGGCGCCCCCTGGCCGTTTACGTAAACCAGGCCCAAAAAGCCCAGGGCCTGGGGGTCGTCTTGCTCGGCGGCCAAATGGAAGTATTTAAGGCCCAAGGCCTGGTCTTTGGGCACGCCCAGACCCATGAAATAGGTGCGTCCCAGGCTCTCCTGGGCCGGGGCGTAGCCCATTTCCGCGGCCATTTTGTAGTGGTGAATGGCCTTAGGCAAATCGGCTTTGAGCCCTTGGCCGGTGGCGTAAGCCAGGCCCAGGTAATGCAGGGCCGGGATCTCGCCCTTGTCGGCGGCCTGGCGAAAGAGTTTGACGGCCTTGACCGGATCCCTTTCGACCCCGTCCCCGTCAAAATAAGCCCGCCCCAGGCTGTTTTGGGCCATGGGAAAACCCAGCTCGGCCGACTTTTTGTAGTACTGCGCGGCAAAAAACAAGTTCTTTTTGAGCCCCTGGCCCTTTTCGTTGGCCAGGCCCATGGCAAACAAGGCTTCCTTGTGGTTCTGGTCGGCGGCCAGGCCCAAGTATTTAAGGCCCTTGGCGAGATCTTCCTTGACCCCGTCGCCGCTAACGTAAGCCAGGCCCGCGGCAAACTGGGACTCGGCCTCGCCCTGGTCGGCGGCCCGGAGCCAGTATTTCACGGCCAGGTCTTTGTCCATTTGGACCCCTTCGCCCCGGTAAAACAAAAGGGCCAAACTATGGAGGGCCGGGGCCAGATCCTTTTCGGCGGCCTTAAAAAGTAACCTCACGCCCTGGTCAAGGTCCTTTTCCACGCCCCGCCCTTCCAGGTAAGCCAAGGCCAAACTATACTGGGCCATGGTCTGGCCCTGGGCCGCGGCCATGAGTAGGTACTTTATGGCCTTGGGGACGTCCCTTTCGACGCTGTCGATCTCAAAGAAGGCGTGACCCAAACCGGTCTGGGCCAGGCCGTCGCCTTGGTCGGCGCCCTTTTGCCAGTAATGGACGGCCAAAGAGTCGTCTTTTTCTACCCCCTGGCCGGTAAAGTAAGCCATGCCCAGGTTGTTACTGGACTTAAGATCGCCCTGTTCGTCGGCCAGGCGCCAATAGGAGACGGCCTTGGCCTGATCTTTTTCGACGCCCCGGCCGTCAAAGTAAGCCACGCCCACCAAATACTGGGCCCTGGGGTCGCCTTGGTCGGCGGCCATTTTGTAGTATTTAAAGGCCAGGCTTAGATCTTTATCGCCTTGGGTCTCGACTTCCAAGGCCAGGCCCAAATTGATCTGGGCCATGGCGTGACCCTGATCGGCGGCCATGAACCAATAATTCATGGCCTTGGCCATGTCTTTTTCAACGCCCATCCCGACGACGTAGAGTCCGCCCAAAGCGAATTGCGAATCGGCGTGATCTTGTTCGGCGGCCAGGGTCCAGTGCTTTATGGCTTGGCCAAAGTCTTGCTCCACGCCCTGGCCGGAAAAGTAAAGCCCGCCCAAGGCGAACCTGGCGTCCAGGTGATCTTTTTGGGCGGCCTCGCGGATATATTTTACGGCCAGCTCCAGATCTTCCTTGACCCCTTCCCCAAAGCGGTAAGCCTGCCCCAGGTTAAAAAGGCCCGGCGGGTCACCCTGGTCGGCGGCCATCTGAAAGTACTTGACGGCCTTGGCCAGATCCTTTTCCACCTCGTCGCCGTCTTGGTACATATAGCCCAATTCGCATTGGGCGTAGGGCATGCCTCCCTCGGCCGCCTTGGTAAACCACTCCACGGCCTCGGCGACGTTTTTGTCCCCATAGGGGTTACCGTGGTGGTAAGCCACGCCCAGGGCGAACTGGGCCTCGGGTAACTCGGCCAAGCCCGCCTTAAGAAGATAGCTAAAGCTGGCCTTAAGATCCAAAGCCCCGGCGTCCCCGTTGGATAGCCCCACGGCCAACCTTAGCTGGGCCCGGGGATAGCCTTTTTCGGCGGCCACGCGAATTAAGTCGTAGGCCTTTCTTAAGTCCCTTTCCACGCCCTGCCCTAAATAATAGAGCATGCCCTTGTCGAAAAGTTCCTCGGCCTCAACCAATTCCGGGTCTGTCAAATAATCGTCAAGCATAAAACCGGCTTAATCTCTTGGGTTTTTTTGGCGTTAAAAAAAACGCTTACGCCTCCCCGAACCTTGGCCCGGGGGCGCGGTTTAATCCCCCCCATAAAGGGCGCGCGCGTCCTTTATGGGGGGGGTTGGTTTTAATCCAAAAGCGAGACCTTCTCCGCCGCGCGCTGGAGGGGCTTTTTTTTGGGGGATTTCCCGTTTAGGGCCTTTAGTTTTTCCACGGCCAGGTCCAGGCCCAAATGGGCGGCCCGCTTTAAAAACCCTGTTCCCTTGGAAAAGTCCCTTTTGACGCCTTTTCCGTGGACGTAGGCTTCGCCCAGATAGTATAGGGCGTAGGGCTGCTCTTTATCGGCGGCCATGTTCCAATAGCGCACGGCCTGGTCAAAATCGCTTTGATCGCCCCCTTTGTTGGCGAAATACATGCCCAAAAGGTATTGGGCGTCGGCGTCGCCTAGGTCGGCGGCCCGGCGCCAATAGTTTAAGCCCTGGGCCAGGTTTTTTTCCACGCCCTGGCCGGAAACGTAAGCGGAACCTAAACTGCTTAGGGCCTGGGGATCGCCCAAATCGGCGGCCTCGCGCCAATGCCTAAAGCCCTCTTCCAGGTCTTGGTCAACCCCTAGGCCGGAAACGTAGGCCGAACCCAAAAGGCCCAGGGCCAAGGGTAGGCCCTGAGCGGCGGCCAAACGGATCCATTTTAGGGCCGCGACCACGTCTTTTTCCGCGCCCTGCCCATGGAAGTAAGCGTAGCCCAAAGAGCCCTGGGCCATGGCCAGCCCCTGGTCGGCGGCCTTAAGCAGGTATTCAATGCCCAGGGCGGGATCGAGCCTAACCCCATCGCCCCGAAGGTGCAAAAACCCCAACGTGTTTTGGGCCAGGGCGTGACCCTGGTTGGCGGCCAGGCGCAAAAAGTTGGCCCCCTTGACCTGGTCCTTTGGGACCCCTTGCCCAAAATGGAAAGCGTGACCCAAGGAACACTGGGCCGGGGCAAACCCTTGCCCGGCGGCCAAGCGCCAATACTTTATGCCCTGGCCCATTTCCTTGTCAACGCCCTGGCCATAATAGTAAGAATTGCCCAAACTGTTTTGGGCCGGGGCAAACCCCTGCTCGGCGGCCAGCTTCCACCAATGGACGGCCTGGGCCAGATCCTTTGGCGTGCCCTCGCCGTTAAAGCACATAAACCCGACTTGGCTCTGGGCCTCGGCCAAACCCCCCTGGGCGACCAAAAGGAACCACCCAAAGGCCTTGGCCAAATCCCTTTCCCCGTAAGGTTGCCCTTCTTGGTAAGCCCTAGCCAGGGTCAACTGGGCCTCGACCAAACCCCCCTGGGCGGCCAAACTAAGCCAACCAAAGCTCTTTTCCGGATCGACCCTTAAGCTCTCCCCGGCCAAATAAGCCTGGGAAAGGGCCAATTGGGCCTCGGGATTCCCTTTGCTAGCTGAAATATACCACAACTCAAGGGCTTTTTTTAAATCTTTTTGGACGTTTATTCCCGAATAATATTCCTGGCCCCGGGCGAAGAGTTCGCCGGCCGCCCCTAAATCATTATCCATGGAAAACTCGTCAACCATAAAAATTACCCTAAGCCTAGAAAAATCCCCAGAAATTTGACCCATTTATTTAATTTTACGCAAATAATCCCCTACCCTTAACCCCAAGGCCCCAAGGCCAGGGGCGATACGCCCATAAGTCCCATCCCCCTGCCCGGAAATAGCCCCGGAAACAGTCCCGTAAATAGCCCCGGGTTATTTCGACGACGCCTAGGTTAACCCCAATCGTTTCAAGTTCTCCCTGGCCGCGGCTAGGCCTGGGCTGGCCGCGAGGCGGTATTATTTGACGGCCCGGTCCAAGTCTTGGCCCGCGCCCTGGCCATCTGGGTAGGCGTCCCCCAAAAAGTTTTGGGCTATGGGGTTACCCTTTTCGGCGGCCGGGCGAAACAATTTTACGGCTTGGGCTAGGTCTTTTTTAACGCCCAGGCCCGCGCGATAAAAGCTGCCTAGGTAAACCTGATCTTCGTCGCCGCCTTTTTCGGCCGCGAGAGTCCAATGGGAAATGGCTTGGCCCAAGTCTTTATAAACGCCCTGGCCCGCAAAGTATAAGTACCCCAAGCTAGTTAGCGCTTTGGCGTGACCTTGCTCGGCCCTCGAGGCTTAAGTATTTTAAGGCCTGGACGGGATCTCGCTTAACGCCGTCACCTAACCAATACGAGGCGGCAATTTGGTTCTGGGCCTCAACCAAACCCTGGCCGACGGCCAAGACGTACCGTTCAAAGGCAAAGGCAAAGGCGCTCTTTTTTTCCCCCAAACGGTAAGCCTCACCCAAGGCCAACTGGGCCTCGGCCAGGCCCCCCGCGCGGCCTTGGTAAGCCACCCCAAGCTTTCCTCTAGGTTGACCTTAACCCCCTTCCCAAACCGACAAACCTTAGACAGCCTAAGCTGGGCGGGCAAATAGCCCCGGCTAGCCGATTCCAGACACAACCCCAGGGATTTTTCCAAATCTTTTTCAACCGTTAGGCCCGCGCCATTTGAAAAAGTTCCAAGGGACTGGCCAAAGAGCGATCTTTTGAAAAAAAGTCCGCCATGGGTCTTTCCCTCGATAGGGGAATTAAAACCCATTTACCCATCAAAGCCATTTTTCAAATGGCTTCCAAGCCGCCAAGCCCAAAATGGTTTAGGCCAACGGCTAAGCCCTTAGCCTGGCCTAACCATTTTGGCGGTGTCTAGACGGAGTCGATCGTCTCCAAATACTCCCCGGACTCAAGATCGCCTTGGGCGGCGGCCATGAGAAAGTATTTACGGGCCAGGCGCGGGTTTTTCTTGACGCCTTCGCCGTGAAGGTAGCGGACGCCCAAGTTACGCTGGGCCACCACGAGGCCTTGGTCGGCGGCGAGGGTCCAGTACTTAAGGGCCCAGGCCAAGTCTTTTTTGACCCCAAGGCCCTTTTCGTAGGCGTCGCCCAGGTTATTGAGGGATTCTAGGTGGCCTTGGTTCGCGGCCAGGCGATAATACTTTACGGCCTGGGTTAGATCCTTAGGCACCCCATTGCCATGGGCGTAACAAAGGGCTAAGTTGAACTGGGCTACGGGGTCACCCTGCCCGGCGGCCAAACGCCAGTAATGGGCGGCCTGGGCCATGTCCTTTTCCACCCCATAGCCCATACAGTAATAAAGGCCCATATTGTACTGGGCTTCGCTTTCGCCTTGGTCGACGGCCAGGCGTAGGTATTTGACGGACAGGTCCAGGTTTTTTTCGACGCCTTCGCCAATCAAGTAACACCTGGCCAACATAAGCTGGGCCATCGCGTGACCGCGATCGGCGGCCAGTCGCCAGTATTTCCCGGCCTCGACGAGGTCTTGTTTGACCCCGACTCCTTGGTGGTACTTTTTGGCCAAATCAAAATGGGCCCGGCCATCGCCTTGGGCGGCGGCCATGAGTAAGTATTTAACGGCCTCGGACTGGTCCATGGTGACGCCGGTGCCCGATTCAAAAAACATGGCTAAGGTTAGCTGGGCGTCGGGCAAGCCCTGCTCGGCGGCCAATTTGGTGTATTTGGTGGCCATTGCCAAGTCCCGTTCGACCCCATAGCCATTTAGATAATACAGACCCAAATTAAACTGGGCCCGGTAGTCGCCTTGATCGGCTGCCAGGCGCATGTATTTCGCGGCCAGGTTCAGGTCGGGTTTACCCCGGTTGCCTTTGTGGTAGATCAAGGCCACGTTATACTGGGCGTGGCGATCGCCTCCTTCGGCTTCCAGCTTCAAGCGTTCAAAGATGGCGCCCAGTTCTTTTTTGCTCGTCGTGGGTATGGCCTCCAACATCCAATACGTCCCGATCTGAGATCTTCTTAGCGCATCCTCCACCCCCTGGCGCGCGGCCCGACTATACCAATGAAAGGACTGGATGTTATCCTGTATCCCATAGTACTTACGCGTCTCGAAAGCCTCGCCCAAAGTAAGCTGGGCCTCGGCTAACCCCCCGTTCCCGGCCTTGACCAGCCAGTCCAGGCTGACCTGAAAATCAACGCCCACGCCCTCGCCCAGCCTGTAAGCCCTTGACAGCCTAAACTGGGCGGGCGGATAACCAAG
>JAITLH010000289.1 GCA_031277995.1 Deltaproteobacteria bacterium | reverse complement strand
GGGGGCGGCCACTTTGGGGGCCTTGGCCGCGGGTTTGGCCTTGGCCGCGGGCTTGGGGACCGCGGGCTGGGCGGCTGGGGCTTTGGGGGAAGGGAGATTGGGGTTGGGGGCCGGGGGGCTGATGGGGGCGGCCTGGTCCGGGGAAGTGATGGGCTCAACTTGGGGATTTTCGTTCGATGGTTTCTTGGATATCATCCGCGCCTCGTATGCGTAAATGATTAACGGTGGTATAGGGCGTTTACGGCTATGTATTCTCTCACCTTTTCCGGGACCAGGTAGCGAACGGAAGTGCCTAAGTCCAGGCGCTTACGAAGATCGGTGGAGGAAATTTCTAGAAGGCAGTCGGCGAAATAGTGAATGGGCTTGACGTTGGGAAAAAGGAAGGCCCCGCTGCGGCCGGTGGGGTCAACTTGGGTTTCCAGTGGTGGGCCCAAAAGTTTGGTTAAAAGCTCGCCGACCGAGGAGAGTTCCGAACCCAGACCCGGACGCCTAAAAACGGAAAAAGAAGCTAGCTTAAGTAATTCTTCATGGCGATACCATTTACTGAGGGTTTGGAAAGAATCAAAACCCACCATGAAAAAAAGCTCCCCGTTGGCGTCAAGCTTTTCCGAAACGGCTCTAAGGGTATTGACCGTGTAACTGGGACCCGGCAAAGCGCTTTCCAGATCCGAGACCATAAAAAGGGGCTGACCTGCCACGGCCAATTTTAGCATAGTTAACCTATGGTCGAAAGAGGCTAAATTCAAACCGGGCTTATGGGGCGGTTTATGGGAGGGCATGAAAACCACCCGGTCAAGGTTTAAATACTCGGTCAACTCCTCGGCGGCCCGCAGGTGTCCCAGGTGAACCGGATTAAAGGTCCCGCCCATTAAGCCCAAACGAAGAGCCCCCGAAAAAGTCATCTCGTCTCCACGCGAAAAAAAAACTAAAATTAATTGTCCCTGGCCAGGGACGGAAAAACTTCAGCCCTGAGGCGGGCTTTTTCTAGCCCCTGGCCAGGGACAGCAGATCGGCCGGAAGTTCGTCCTTAAGGCGCCGGGTCAGTAAATCGACCAGGCCCTGACGGGGTTGTTTGTTTTCATAAAGGACCCGAAAAACTTCCCGGGCCGTGGGCAGGCTAACCCCTTTGGCCTGGGCCAGGCCCCAGACGCTTTTGGCGTTGCGGACGCCCTCGGCCACCTCGTGACTGCCGGAAACTATGTCGGAAAGCTCTTCCCCCAGGCCAAGGCGCAAACCAACCCGGCGGTTACGGGAAAGCTCACCCGTGGCCGTCAAGATGAGATCGCCTATGCCAGACAAGCCGCTTAGGGTCAGGGGATTGGCCCCCATGATTCCGGCCAGTCTACTCATTTCATTTATGCCTCGGGTAATCAAGGCGGCCCGAGCGTTTAGGCCCAAGTTTAGGCCATCGGAGATGCCGGCGGCGATGGCGTAGACGTTTTTTAGGGCCCCGCCCAGCTCGACGCCTTTGACGTCCTGGGAGGTGTAGAGCCTAAAACCCGGGGCCGAAAGCAGGGTTTGGACCATTTTGGCCGTTTCTTGGCACTCAAAGGCCAAGGTCACGGCCGTGGGCAGGCCGCTGGCCACTTCCTTGGCAAAACTGGGCCCGGACAGGGCCCCGGCCAAGAGATCGCCCCCGGCTTCCTGTTTTAAAATCGAGGTCATGGTCGAAAAAGTTTCGTCCTCGATGCCCTTGGAGGCGCTTAAATGAACGGCCCCGGGCTTGGTTTTTGGCAAGATTAACTTAGCCGCCGCCCTAAAGGCGTGACTGGGCACCACCCAGATGACCGTCTCGGCCTGGCTGACCACTTCCTCGGGGTCGCTGGAGATGACCAGGCCGCTAGGTAACTTATGGCCGGGCAAAAAATCGCGGTTTTCCCGCTCTCGCCTTAAGCGCTCGGTCAGCTCGGCTCTACGGGCCCATAAACTTACGGCCAAACCTTGGCGCGAGGCGTGCAGGGCCAAGGTCGTCCCCCAAGCCCCGGCCCCGATGACGGCCAGCCTACGGACGCCCAGGGCGCCGTTTTTTATCAATATATCGGCGATGATTAAACACTCCCCTTTGGCCAGAGCCAGCCGGGTTTTTGAAAAATCCAGGAACCGGCTTTTAGCCAATTTAGACCAAAAAATTATCGATTAGGGCCCTTGGGCCGATAAGAGACCAGGGGCTTTGAATCCGAGGGTTTTGAGGGGGCCCCTTTGTCTTGGCCCCCAGATAAAAAAGTTTTGGAAACAAGCTTAATTATGGTACCATTAGCCCTCACTCCAAGGTCTTTTAGTTGGCGAAAGATCATGGCCCGGTCGCCTTTGGCCAGCAATTTAGGGCCAAAACCCCATGGGAAAAGGCCACATTGTCAAGCCTCTGTCGCCATTTAGATTACCGGCGTGGGCCTAGGCCATCAAGCAATGGAACCATTTTTTTAATTTTTTACCTTGAAAAAGTCAAAGCCAAAAAGTTTGGTACTCTTATTAGATTTACCCGATTTCTCTCAAGATTACCAGTAAAATAACGCTGGGGCCTTTTTGGTAAGCCCTCGGCGGCTTATTGGTAAGCCCGGCCCGGGCCTTAAGGCCCCATCAAGCTTTACTTCTAGGCTGAAAGGGATCCATCTTGTTTGCGGCTAACCTCGGCCAGTCCCACTTGGGCGGGTATTTGCGTCGACCAAGAGCCTAGATTCAAAAAAATATTGACATTCTCTGGTTTTTAAGTTTATCATATTTACGACAAATTTAGCGGTCAATTGATTGTAATTCTAGACAATTGCTTGAATTACGCCAGATATTGATTGCCAAGGCTAGGCACGGGCCATATGTCGTGTAACATCGATAGCCCTGGCCTTGATATTACCCCTGATTTTGGTTTAAGCGTTTGGCTAACATCATTTAGTTAGACGACAAACCAACCTCGCCTGTTGACTATCTAGCTTAGCTTTGATCCTTAAAGACCGTCAACATTAAAAGAAAACTGACCTAGTTTCCGACTAACGATACTTTAACTGGATTTATTTAAAAGTTTTGGGTCAGAATTTTGGCCTTATATATCACTCCCCTGACCCTGGTTAGGGGAAAAGTTGGGTGAAGCTTATGAAACGTCTTAGCGCATTTTTTTACGCTGGGCTGGTCCCGGCCCTGGCCTTGGCCTTCGTTTTGGCCGTTGTTTTGGCCCTAGTCTTAGCCCCGACCCCCTCGGCCAAGGCCCAAGTGACCCAGAGTTACGTGGTCCAAAAGGGCGACACGCCCAATAAAATCGCCAAGCGCTTTTACGGCAAGTCCAACCTGGGATCCAGGCTACTTACGGCCAACAGAAATTTTTTGTCAAATCCCAAACGGCTAACCCCGGGCGAAAAAATTTATCTTTTTTCCGAAGATACCTTAAATCTTCGCAAGCCCGTTGAAATGCCTCCCCTGCCTGAGTTTACCCCCCAGACCCTCTACGAAACCAATAAACTCCTGGAAAAAGCCTTTCCCAAATACGTGACCTTTGGGGCCGACCTTAGGGGCCTGGGCGGAACGGGCGTTTGGCGGGTCAAGATCAATCGCCGCGACCCCATCACCAAGGAACACATCTTCGGCTACTACGAGGTGCGCCAGGTCGGGGAAGTGGTGGCCTCCATGGAACTTGGCGACACCACCATCACCAATGACGGCTATAGCAAAACCACCTACGGCCGGACCCTGCTATCGACCGGAGACAACGTCATAGTCCGCTTCACCAATGATTTGGCCAAGATCATGGATTCGGAAACCTATGAAGAATCCGATCCCTATTTTCGCACCTTTCCCATTTACTCCATCGGCAACACCTTTCATGAGCCGGACAGAAACAGCCCCAATTTCGCCAAGCCCCTTGGAAACATCATCAAATACAAAGGCAACCTAACCATCGGGGCCCGGGTGGAGGGCACCGTTCCGGCGGCCGGTTACGTCTCTAACCGGACCAAAGCCAGCAATCGGGCCGATTGGAACAACGATTTGGAGCCGGTCACTTACGTGGCCAACATTGGCTATTCCGAGGACCCCATCTTGGTTTCCGATAGAATTTTCGTCTTCGTGCCCATCGATCCCGGACCGGAACGCCGTTTAGACCCGCCTTTCGTGGAACCGCCCGATACCTACGTTTCCCCGGGGCAGTGATGACTTAAGGTACCATGGCTTGGAAAGCCCCGCCTGGCCTGGCCCTCATGGCCAGCCAGCTGGGGGAAGCCCGGCCCATGGGCCTAAAAAAACTTTCCTAGCGCAGCTCACGAGAATAAAATAAAAGCGACTTACCAAAAACTCTCCCAGACGGTCAGTCGTGGGTATTTCAGGTGAAAAACATGATGAGAGCTTTAGTCATTTCAGCCCTGGCGGCCGTGGTTTTGTTAATATCGTTCGCGGCCTGCGCCCCCATCTCGGCGCCCCGAACCCCCATCACCACCTTTAAGCCTTGCGAGGGCCGATACTTTAACGACGTCAAGGGCCTGGGTGGAGTTTATCGTCAAGCCAGAGCCGACAGTTGCAAGGTGGCCATGGAGCCCTTTGACATGGGCGCTTGGCTGGAAGCCCCCCTAAATTCCCACAAAGTCAAGGGCCTTAGGAACGTGATTTTGGGCTGCGCCAATCTGACCCCCTCGGCCGAAACCTGTGACTACGGGGGCCTGTTGGGTCACTCCGTGACCTTAACCATGAACTTTGATATGGCCAACTATCCGGAACTGGCCATGGTCCAAAAGGCCGTCCTGGCCGTGCGGGTCAACAATAACATCAATTACTTTACCCAAACGGCCCAGCTTCGGGGCCGACAGATGATCTCGGATAGCTTCCAGAGCCTGGGGGCCGAAGTGACCACCCCGGCCACGCAGCCCGGCTGGGTGACCTTTGACGTGACCGCCTTTGCCGCCCGGGCCATAAACGAGCGCCGCAATTCCGTTTCCTTTGAGCTCTCCCTGCCCTGCGGCCGTTCCGAATCCGAACTGGCCAGCGTCAGCATCCTGGAGGCTCAGCCTATAATTATCGTCGAATACAAGTAAGCCCCCAGTTGACCAGTTAACCTGTTGACCAGTTGACCAGTTCACCAGTTGACCAGTTAACCAGTTGACCAGTTCACGGTTTTATGGGGGGGTAACCTAGAGTAAGCCCGTTTTGGCCACTGTTGCCATACCTTGTTTGGGACGCTCAGTAATCCCCCCCCAAACCCTTTTTTTTTGGGGCCGCCTAGGCCGCCCCGCACAAAACTTTTTTTGAAAAACCCTTAAGAAAAGTCGCTCAGATAATCGTTAAAAGGCCTCAAGCCCAGAGTTTATGGGGGGTACCCTAGAACATGCCCATGATGTATCACGGACCATCACCTTTCGAAA
>JAITLH010000244.1 GCA_031277995.1 Deltaproteobacteria bacterium | reverse complement strand
TTTTAAAAATTAGCTTCTTAACGGCCTTGTTTTGTTTCCCAAAGTTTTCTTTATGGTTTTATTGATTTTTTTCGCCTGGCCATCGTTTGTTTTTCGCGACGGTTGGCGCTTATTTCATTGACTGGGGCGGTCAAAGTTTATCCTGATGGTTTTTTATGAAATTTAGAAATTGTTCCATGACCGATTTGTCTAGCGCGATGCCGTCATCGTCAACGCGGAAACCCGGGCCGTCGAGCGGCTCATGCTCGTCTTCTTGGGCTTCCAGGATTTTTATGGGATCGAGGTAAGCGTCTTGGGGGTTTAGGGCGCAAGTTAGATATTCCCAGACTTCCGATTGGGTTTTTGGGACCTTGGCCTCCCCGATGAGGGACTTTAAGTCGCCGTGATCTTTGGGCCTTATTAGCCGATCGGCGAAAAGGGAGCAGAAAATTTCCTCGGCGTCCCCATATTTTTCAAATAAATCATGGAGGTTACCGGTAAGTTCCGCGGTTAAGGCCAAGTTGTCAAGGGAGTATTTTAGGCGCTGGAATTTATTGGGAAAAAGTTCCGGGGGATAGCGTAAAACCAAGCGAACGTAGGCTTCGCGTATTTCCGGGTAGGTAGCGTCCGTTTTAAGGCCCAATATTTCATAAAGATCTATAAACATTAAAATTATCCCAGTTTAACGGATAAATAAGACGCGGCCCCAAATTGGCTTTGGCCCGGGGTTTGGGTTTGGCCCCCGGGGGCCAAAACGGCTTTGGCCAAATTGATGGAACCTTGTCTACGACTTGGAAATATATCAAATTTTATGGGACCTGTCACCTATTTTTTCCAAGCCCAGGCGGGATTTTAGGTAAAGGCCGGGTAGAAAGAGATGAAAATATTTATTTAAAAATTAAAGGTTTGTCAAACGATTTAATGTCACGGTTGATTTTTAATAAAAAAACATGTTAAACTAATAAAGAACAAAAAGAATAAATAAAAATAATATTAAAAAATAACATAGGTTTTTTTAATTCGTAACTTCCAAACTGGACTTAAAAATACTTGAGTTCTTGACTTGTTTTTTTCGTCTGAGGCCTTATAATACGATTGTCAACCCGGGGAAGCGGGCCCGGTTGGGTTTATCCGGGTCTGGCCAAAACCCACCCGGACCGAAAAATTAGGGCCCGGGCCAAGCGGCCCAGGGCCCCTCGAAACGGGGCCAATGGGGTTACGTTTTCGGCCCGGCCAAACGAGCGCCCATTTTGGGCCCCGGGCGGTTCCCTTTTCCTTGGGGTGGCCGGGACTTACTTTAAGGACAATTTATTTTCTTCCATAAATATAGACTTCAATATATCATTTTCATATAAAAGCAAAATTTCAGTGCCGTTAGCCAACAAGGTCAATTCCCAAAGGGGATTGACTTAGGCTGATTCTTTTTTTTCATTTCCGAGGCGGCCGCGGGGGTCGTTTTTTTGGTGTAGCATGGCTGGAAAATTATTGTACGAGGGCAAGGCCAAGAAGATTTTTGAAACCGAGCATCCCTACGAGGTCGAGGTCTATTTTAAAGACGACGCCACGGCCTTTAACGGGGCAAAAAAGGGCCAAATCGATTCGAAAGGCGTACTAAATAACGCCATAAGTTCCATGTTTTTTGAATTGTTGGAGGCCAACGGGGTCAAAAGTCACTTCATTAAGAAGATTGACGAACGGGTCATGTTGGTCAAAAAGCTCAAAATCATCCAAATCGAGGTCGTGGTTAGGAACATCGCCGCCGGCAGCTTGTCCCAGCGAATTGGCTGGACCGAGGGTAAGCTCCTGCCCTGCCCGGTGGTGGAGTTTTACTACAAGGATGACGATTTGGGCGATCCGCTCATAAACGACTACCACGTGGCCGCCATGGGTTTGGCCACCCCCGAGGAACTGGCCTTTTTGGCCAAGGAGAGCCTTAAGGTCAACGAGATCTTAAAGGCCCATCTCCTGGGGCGCAAGGTCAAGCTGGTGGATTTTAAGCTTGAGTACGGGAAAAGCGATCAAGAGATCCTTTTGGGCGACGAGATTTCGCCCGACACCTGCCGGTTTTGGGACAGCGAGACCAATTTGAAACTGGACAAGGATCGCTTCAGGCGGGATCTGGGCGGCGTTGAGGAAGCCTACCAGGAGATCTACGATCGGCTAAAGGGCTAAGGGCCTTGGCGCTCCCATTGGGCGCTTTCGATTGGGCCTTTCGATTGGGCGCTTTCGGCCCATAAGCCAAAGGGCATGTGGGATCACGGTTTTTTAGAGGAGGTCGCGGGCCAAGGGCCGCGAAAATTTCATGAAATTTAAGGCTAACGTCAAGGTCATGCTTAAGCCCAGCGTTTTGGATCCCCAGGGGGCCACTTTGGAAAGGGCCCTTAAATCCATGGGTTACGATAACGTCGGATCGGTTCGGGTAGGCAAACTCATCGAGCTGGTTTTGGAGAGCGAAAACATTGGGGAGGCCGAAAAAGCGGCCAACGAATGGGCCGATCGGCTTTTGGCCAACCACAATATGGAACATTATAGCTTGACCCTGGAGCCCTTACCGTGAGCGTCAAAACGGCCGTGGTCGTCTTTCCGGGCTCCAATTGCGACCAGGATAACGTCAGAAGCTGGAAGGCCATAAGCGGCCTGGACGCCCAATTGGTTTGGCATAAGGAAGCGAGTTTACCCAATTACGATTTGGTAATAATCCCCGGGGGCTTTGCCTTTGGCGACTACCTGCGCTGCGGGGCCATAGCCAGGTTTTCGCCGGTCATGTCCGAGATCGTGAGATTGGCCAAACGGGGTAACCTGGTTTTGGGCATCTGCAACGGTTTTCAGATCCTAACCGAGGCCGGGCTATTGCCCGGGGCCTTAAACCACAACAAAAACCTAAAGTATTTATGCCTGGACGTTTTTTTGCGGGTGGAAAACGCCCAAACGGCCTTCACCGGCGATTACTCCAAAGGCCAGGTCATAAAAATCCCCATCTCCCACGGCTGCGGGGGATTTAGCCTTAAGGGCTCGGAACTAAAAACCCTAAACGACCGGGACCGGGTGGTCTTTCGGTACTGCGCCCCGGACGGGAGCGTTTCGGCCGAGGACGCCCCCAATGGCTCGCTTGACAACGTGGCCGGGATCATAAACGAGGGCGGAAACGTTTTGGGCATGATGCCCCACCCGGAGCGGTTGGCCGAAAAAGAGCTGGGGGGCCTGGACGGACGGCCCCTGTTTACTTCCATCCTCCGGACGTTGAAAGGAGGATCGTGATTTTGAGCGCTGGATCTGCCCCTTGGCTGGAACACAATCTCACCCAATCGGAATACGAACTGATTTTGGGCTTAATGGGTCGGGAGCCGAATTTTTTGGAACTGGCCCTTTTCGGGGTCATGTGGTCGGAACATTGCGGCTACAAAAACTCCAAGGCCCAGTTAAAAAAACTGCCCACCCAGGGCCCCCAGGTTTTGCAAGGCCCCGGGGAAAACGCCGGGGTGGTTTATTTGGGTGACGGCCTGGCCGCCGCCTTCAAAATGGAAAGCCACAACCATCCCTCGGCCATTGAACCCTACCAGGGGGCGGCCACGGGCGTGGGCGGGATTATCCGGGACATTTTCGCCATGGGCGCCCGGCCCATCGCTTCCCTAAACAGCCTAAGGTTTGGGAACGTCGACGATAACCATGTCAAAAGGCTTTTAAACGGCGTGGTTTCGGGCATCGGCGATTACGGCAATTGCATGGGCATTCCCACGGTTGGGGGAGACGTTTATTTCCACCCCTCCTATCAAGGCAACCCCTTGGTTAACGCCATGTGCCTGGGCCTCATGAAAGCCGACAAGATCTACCGCGGCCAAGCCGCCGGGGTCGGGAACGTGGTCATGCTGGTGGGCGCGAGGACGGGCCGCGACGGCATTAAGGGGGCCAGCTTCGCCTCCGAGGAATTAAGCGACTTGGACCAAGACAAAAGGCCCAACGTCCAGGTGGGCGATCCGTTCATGGAAAAGCTTTTGATGGAAGCGACCTTGGAGATCTTGGAAAAGGATCTGGTCGTGGGCCTTCAGGACTTGGGGGCGGCTGGCCTCACTTCCTCCGGGGCCGAGATGGCCGGGCGGGCCGGAAGCGGCCTATACATGGATTTGGATTTGGTGCCCTTACGGGAAAAAGGCCTACTGGACTGGGAGATCATGCTCTCGGAATCCCAGGAGCGGATGCTTTTGGTGGTGGAACCCTCCAAAGTCGAGGCCATTTCCGAGGTTTTCGACAAGTGGGATCTATTGGCCGTGGCCATCGGAAAGGTCACGAGCGACGGTAACTTTACCCTGCGCCGGGGCGAAAAGGTCCTGGCCGCGGTCCCGGCCCAGTTTTTGACCGACCGGGTGCCCATATACCAAAGGCCTTTTTCGGAACCGGCCTATTACCAGGCGGCCAAAAAAGCCGATCTCACGGTTACCCAAAACCAGGGCGACTGGTCGGGACTGCTCTTTAAATTAATGGCCTCGCCCAATCTCTCAAGCCGCGCCTGGGTCTATGAGCAATATGACCACATGGTGGGCCTTAATACGGTGGTTAGACCCGGCGGCGACGCCGCCCTTTTGCGCCTCCCCGGGACCCGCCGGGGCTTGGCCCTAAGTTCCGATTGCAACGCCCGTTACGTTTACCTCGATCCCCACCTGGGCGCGGCCATCGCCGTGGCCGAGGCCGCCTTGAACGTGGCCGCGGTCGGGGCCAAACCCTTGGCCTTAACCAACTGCCTTAACTTTGGGAACCCGGAAAACCCCGAGATCTACTGGCAATTCGTCAAAGCCACCGACGGGCTGGCCCAAGCCGCGAAGGCCCTCAATACCCCGGTCACCGGCGGAAACGTCAGTTTCTATAACGAATACGACAAAAGGGCCATTTTCCCCACCCCAACCATCGGCATGATCGGCGTAATCGAGGACATCGAAAACCGCCTTACCCATGGCTTCAAAAAACCCGGCCATTTAATCGTTTTGGTGGGGGAATCGAAAGAAGAACTGGGGGCCAGCGAAGTTCACTATCTTCTGACCGGCCGCGACGAGGGCCCGGTCCCCAGCCTCGATTTGGAAAGGGCCGCCAGGTTAAACGACTTTTTGGTCGAGGCGGCCAAAAAATCCCTTCTGGCCTCGGCCCACGATCTGGCCGAAGGCGGCCTGGCCGCGGGCTTGGCCGAATGCTGTTTCCCCTTAAATTTAGGGGCCAAAGTAAAATCCGAGGCCCCCGTCTCCGCGGCCGCCGCCTTTTTTGGCGAAAGCCAGTCGAGAGTCCTAATAAGCCTCCCCGAGGAAAACCTCCGGGCCCTAAAAGCCCTATTGGCCCAAAGCCGATTGCCCCATGGCCTGATTGGCCAGGTCACTTCCGAGGATAGGCTTACAATCGACCACGGTCGGGAAAAACTAGAAGCCAACCTTTCCGACCTCAAGGTCGCCTGGTCCGAGGCCCTGCCCAGGGCCGCCGCCCTTTAGGGCGCATAGGTCTTTTTACGATGTCTACCCCACGTCCGGGTCACCCATGTGACCGCGCCCCTCGCGAAAACCGCCCTTGCCTTCGCCAAAATCCCACCCTTCCCCCGGCCCAAGCCCGCGGCCAAACGCCCGGCCAAACGCCCGGCCAAGCCCGCGCCCAAGCCCGCGGCCAAACGCCCGGCCAAATCCCCGGCCCCCCAGCCCAGGGCGAGGTTTGGAAAACCTCCCCCTATTCTCCCCACCGCTGGAGGGAGGAATGCGGCGTGGTCGGCATCTGGGCGCCCGGCGAGGAACACATCGCCGATCTTTGTTACTTGGCCCTTTTCGCCTTGCAGCACCGGGGCCAGGAAAGCGCCGGCATCTCGGTCACCAACGGTTTGCACATCGAATCGGTAAAGGGCATGGGGCTTTTGACGGACGCCTTTAGAAACGGCCGCCCCACCCTAAACGGCCACGCGGCCATAGGGCACGTTCGCTATTCCACCTACGGGGGTAGCCTAAACTGTAACGTGCAACCCATTTTCGCCTATTCCCCCGGCGGTTTCGTGGGCCTGGCCCATAACGGCAACCTTACCAACGCCGAGGAGATCAAGGCGGCCATGACCGCCGAGGGTTGCCTGTTTCAGACCAAGACCGATAGCGAGGTCATCCTAAACCAAATGGCCCGGGCCAACCGCGAAAACGTCGAGGAGGCCATCGGGGCCACCCTCAGAACGATCACCGGATCCTACAGCCTGGTCATACTTTTGCCCGATCGCCTGGTGGGCGTCCGCGATCCCCGCGGTTACCGACCCCTTTGCCTGGGCCGACTTCCCGAGGGCGGCTACGTCCTGGCCTCCGAAAGCTGCGCCCTTGACGCGGTCAAGGCCGATTTCATCCGCGACATTGAACCCGGCGAGATGGTGACCATCGACCATAAGGGCCTAAGGTCCACGATTTTCGACAAGGCCGAAAAACTTTCCTCTTGCGTCTTTGAATACATTTACTTCGCCCGCCCCGACAGCGTCCTGGACGGCCTTAGCGTCTGGACCAGCCGCTTTGAGATGGGCCGGGAACTGGCCAAGGAATTTAAGGGCCGGGAAGCCGACATCGTCATCCCCGTCCCCGACACCGGGATCACGGCCGCTCTGGGCTTTTCCAAGGAAAGCGGTTTGCCTTACCTGGAGGGTTTGATCAAAAACCGCTACGTGGGGCGCAGTTTTATCATGCCCCAGCAGATAAGCCGCGAAACCACCGTGGAAATGAAACTAAACCCCGTCCGGGCCAACCTCAAAGACCGCCGGGTGGTTTTGATCGACGATTCCATCGTGAGAGGCACCACCAGCGCCCGCATCGTTTCCCTGGTCCGCCGGGCCGGGGCCAAAGAAGTCCACATGTGCATATCCTCCCCGCCCATCACCCAATCTTGCAATTACGGGATCGACACCTCCATCCGCAAGGAACTCATCGCCTCAAACATGTCGGTTGAGGAAATAGGCAACGTCCTGGGCGTGGATAGCCTAATCTATCTATCCGAAAAGGGCCTCCTAAAATCCGTGGGCGATCCCGCCAACCAACGAAATTGCCTCGAGTGCTTTTCTTAAAAGGCCCGGCCGCCAACGCTTCCCACTCCCCCGCCCGGCTCCGCCCGGCCCCAAATTTCCAATAGCCCATAAAACAAGGCCACTTTTCGATCGTTTCCCTAAAGGAACTTACGAAAAGTGGCCTTATTCTAGCCAACCTCGCCATCGAAAAAGCCGGATCATTCCAAAGGCGGGGTTATCTGGACCTGTTCTGGGTTTTCGTTGGGGGTCAAGCCGTCGGTTTGCATGCGTTTTTTCAACAAGGCCAGATTGGTCTGGTAGGATTCCCGATCGGGATCGAGTTCAACCGCCTTGGCCAGATCGGCGAAGGCCTCGTTTAGCCTATCTAGCTTGGCCAAAACCTGGCCCCTAAAAAATATGGCCTGGGGGTAATCCGGCCACTGGTTTAAGGCCCTGGTAAAGTCGTAAACCGCCTCTTCCAAATCGCCCTTGTCCCTTTTGGCTTCCCCCCGCAAAAGGTAGCTGACGGCCCTTTCTTTGACCGACAAGCCCCTTCGCCTGATTATCCCCGTGTAAATTTCTATGGCTTGATCGTAGTCGCCCCGCCGATGGGCCAGGTAACCCCTCTCGACCGATTCGACCAAGCTGGGTTGCTGAAGCTGCGGGGCCACGGCCTGGGCCCCCACCGGCGCCGGAAAAAAAGCGCCCATGGCCCAAGCCAATCCAAGCCCCAGGCAAAGCGAAAAACCCAAGATTTTTTTCCAAATCGCCCCGGCGTTCATGGTTTTCAAAATCTCCTTAAAATGATAGCCCCGTTGTTTCCGGCCGCCCCCGGGCGCTTGCCCGGCAGGCCAAGTTCC
Organism: Deltaproteobacteria bacterium; assembly: GCA_031277995.1. Taxonomy (GTDB): domain Bacteria; phylum Desulfobacterota; class Desulfarculia; order Adiutricales; family Adiutricaceae; genus JAIRNQ01. The sequence continues at coordinate 1,431 of JAITLH010000244.1, read as the reverse complement.
GGCTTAGTCCCTAATCGGCGATGAAATCCCCAAAAGGCCAAAACCCGTCCAAGGAACAGTCAAACGCCAGCTTCTCCCGGCTTATGGGATGAATGAAGCTTAAATGACTTGAGCAAAGGGCGATGGCCTCGATGCCCTCGGGCGCCCCGGGGGCGCCGTAAAGAAAATCGCCGTAAACCGGATGGCCGATTGAGGCCAGCTGGGCCCGAATCTGGTGCTTAAAACCGGTAAATAGCTTAACCAAAAGCTTGGAGACCCGAGTCTCCCCGATAAACCCACTGGCCGCCACTTGGTACGAAAGGATGGCCTCGGTGCCATTTTCGCCTTTTTCGCTTAACCTAGTGAGCCTTCCGTCCCTGGTTAAGCTTTGGCGCAACTCCCCTTCCCTCTCCCCGAAAACGCCCAAACAAAGGGCCGAATAGATTTTTTCAATCGTTCTGTCCCTAAACTGGGCGGAGATCCTGGAGGCGGCCTTGGAAGTTTTGGCCACGACCATCAAGCCGCCCACTTGCCGATCCAACCGATGGCATAAGCCAACGAAAGGATGGCCGCCCGCCGGCCTGTTTGCGGCCACGCGGGAACGGCACCATTCCAAAATATCCAGCCTATCAGAAAAATCCCCTTGGGACAAATAGCCGTTTGGCTTTATGACCACGATAAGCTGTCGGTCCTCAAAGACGACCTGGGGTGAAACTATTTCCGTTGACATAAAAGTTCCCGGCAACAAATCTCGGTTCATCCCCAGGGCCGTTCGCTCGAATGGATGATTGGTTTGGGCAAAAACCCATGGCCGACATTTCCCTTAGGGTCAGGGGCGTCAAGTAAATTTTCCATCGCGTCCAAAAGCCGTCAACCCCTTTGCCGGAGCGTCTTTAAGGCTCAAGGGCGCCCAAAAAAGTTTTTATCGCTATAGGAAAAAACAGGTGATATTTTTATTGTCGCCAAAGCGTCAAGTGACGTTTTTATTGGGCCAAAGGTCGCCTGCCTCCCTGGTGACGTTTTTATCGTTGCCAAGGGCGCCAAGTGACCTTTACATTGTGGCCAAAAGCCGTCAAACCCTTAGCCGGCGCGTCTTTTCGGTCAAGGGCGCCCAAAGAAGTTTTTATCGTTGTCGAAAGGGTCAAGTGACATTTCCATTAATGCCAAGGGGGCCAAAAGACATTTTTATCGATGCCAAAGGCGTCAGGCGACGTTTTCATTAATGCCAGGCGCGCCTAAAGACGTTTTTATCGTTGCCAAAGGCGTCAGGCGACGTTTCCATCAATGCCAAGGGCGCCAAGTGATATTCCTATTGTCGCCAAGGCGTCAAGTGACGTTTTTATTGGGCCAAAGGTGGCCAGCCTCTCTGGTGACGTTTTTATCGTTGCCAGGGGCGCCAAGTGACCTTTACATTGTGGCCAAAAGCCGTCAAACCCTTAGCCGGCGCGTCTT
>JAITLH010000177.1 GCA_031277995.1 Deltaproteobacteria bacterium | reverse complement strand
GATTTTATCCGGACCACCGAGGCGAGGCACAAGACGGTCGTCTCCAGGTTCATGGATCTGGTTAACAAAAACGGCGACATATATTTCGGGGAGTACGGCGGCCATTACTGCTTTGGCTGCGAGCGCTTTTATACCGAAAAGGAGCTGGTCGATGGTTTGTGCCCGGATCACAAGGTAAAACCCGAGTTCGTTTCGGAAAAGAACTATTTTTTCCGGATGGGCAATTACCAGGACTGGCTAATCGATCACATCAAGGCCAACGCCGATTTCATAAGGCCCGAGCGCTATAAAAACGAAGTTTTGGGCTTTTTGAAAGATCCCCTGGAAGATCTTTGTATCAGTCGGCCAAAAAGTCGCCTGACCTGGGGGATCGACATTCCCTTTGACAGCGATTTCGTGACCTACGTCTGGTTTGACGCCTTGATAAACTACATCTCGGCCCTTGATTGGCCTGACGGGGAGTTGTTTCACAAGTATTGGCCGGTGGCCCAGCACACCATCGCCAAAGACATTTTAAAACCCCACGCCATCTTCTGGCCAACCATGCTAAAAAGCGCCGGGCAGCCCATCTACAAGCACTTGAACGTTCACGGTTACTGGCAAATAGGCTTTTCCAAAATGAGCAAAAGCGTCGGGAACGTGGTCGAGGCCTTAACCATGGCCGACAAATATGGGACCGACGCTTTTAGGTATTTTCTCATGAGGGAGATGACCTTTGGCCTTGACAGCGAATTCTCGGAAGATCGCTTGGTCGAGCGTCACGACAGCGATCTGGCTAACGATCTGGGAAATCTCTGGCAAAGATCCATTAGCATGATCCAAAAATTCAATAATGGCCAAGTCCCGCCCCAAAGCCAGTTGGAACCCCAATCCGACGAACCCGAATGGCGGGGCCGGGCCGAGGATCTGGTCTCGGTTTGGCGTTTGGCCTTTGATTCGGTTAACCCCCGCGGGGCCCTTACCGCGGTCTGGGATTTCGTGAGTTTGCTAAACAAGACCATCGACTCCGAAGCCCCCTGGGCCCTGGCCAAGAACCCCGAAAAGGCCCCTCGCCTTAAGGCGGTTTTGTCCCGCCTGGCCGAGGGGCTGGCCTTGGTCTCGGCCCTATTTTGGCCGGTCATGCCCACCACGGCCGAAAACATGTGGAAGCGCCTGGGCCTTGACCCCTTGGGGATGACGACCGATCCCAAGTCGATTAGGGAAAAGATGGCCAACGGCCTCACCCCGGCCATGGGACAGGCCTTCTTCCCCAGGATCGCGGACCTGGAAAAAAAGGAACCCAAGGCCCCGAAAAAGCCCAAAGGCGACGGCGCGGTGGCGGAAAAGCCCAAAGCCGAGGGCGAGGTCCAAAAGCCCAAAGATCCCGTACCCGAGGGCCTCGTGACCATCGATGAGTTTAAGCGATTGGATTTACGGGTGGCCAAGGTCGAGGCGGCCGAACGGGTCCCCAAAAGTGATAAGCTCATAAAACTCTCACTTTCCCTGGGGGAGAGCCAAAGGACCGTCCTGGCCGGAATAGGCAAACACTACGCCCCCGAGGATCTCGTCGGCCGCTTGGTGATAGTCGTGGCCAACCTCGTCCCCGCCAAACTCATGGGCCAGCAATCCCAGGGCATGGTCCTGGCCGCCACCAACGAAGGCGAGCTTTTAGTGTTAAGCGTGGCCGGGGAGATAGCCCCGGGCTCCAAGGTCTCCTAATTCCCCCCCCCAAACCGTTCCCGAACCGGGGCCAAAAAAAACGGTCCCGGTTCGGCCCTCTCCCATCGACCGTTAAACCAAAGCCGAAACGTCACCGCCCGCTAGCCGTCCAGGCCCAAAATAGGGTCCGGCGGGTTTGTTTGGGCCGGTCTCGAAAAAAGCCGACCTCACCCCCCTCCAAAATCGGGCCGTAAACGGGTCTAATAGCCCCGCGGCGGCGTTCGGATGCCAGATTGGGGTATTTGTCGCGACCGAGCGGTCAGAAACGCTCCCAGACCCCTTAGCGGCCGTTTGGGGGGCCAGTCGCGATTGGGGCCGGGCCGGCGAAAAGTCACCCCTTAAACCATTGGCGAAAAGAAACTGTCGCGATTTTATCCTAAAGTTTATTCTTATCTTTAATTTATCTTCTAAAACCTAATTTTTAATAGTCAAGGTCAAAAAACGTCCGAACAAGAGGGCTAAATTTCTAATTTTTAGGGCTTTTGGCCTCTAACCAAGGTGGGTAGGGGGGACTTTTTTTGGGGATCAGTGAGGCATTTTAACCGGCCAAGCCCAAAATGGGGGGCCGGCGTCTTGGGCCGGTCTCGAAAAAAGCCGACCTCACCCCCCTCCAAAATCGGGCCGTAAACGGGCCTAATAGCCCCGCGGCGCCGTTCGGATGGCAGATTGGGGTATTAACCGCGACCGAGGGGCTAGAAGCGCTCCCAGACCCCTTAGCGGCCGTTTGGGTGGGCGGTCGCGATTGGGGCTGGGCCGGCGAAAATTCACCCCTTAAACCAAGCCCGAAAAGGTTCGGTTTTTAAAAATCAAGGGCGAAGTTCGCCCAGCCCGAAGCGCCTTTGGCCTAGGGGCGCCGGTTATTCTGGGCGCGCCGACGCCGTTCGCGGGTACTTGACCGGGTAAGTCCGAGGGAGTGAGGGAAGGTGAGTCGAAGTGGAGGCGTAGTAAGTGTCAGGGGGAGATTTTAATTTGGGAAAAACGTTTCCGGCGGCCAGAAGGCTTTTAGCCGCTCTGGGCTCTGGAAGCCAGAGCGGCTTTTAGCCGAGCCGGGGGGTCAGATCGCCAAAGGATAGGTCTAATATACTTTTTTTAGGCGATTTAACCTAGTTCAAGTAATTTTTGAGAAACTTTTTAGCGTTCACGTGGCCGTTTTTGGAGGCCTTGGACAAATAATAAAAGGCTTTTTCTTTGTCTTCCTCTACGAAATCACCAGAAAAGTAGAGGCGTCCAAGAAAAAATTGGGCTTCCCCGCATTCTCCCTCGTCGGACTTTCCCAGCCAGAAAAGGCCTTTTTCAATGTCTCGCGGAAGGCCTTTTTCCAAAAAATACAACCTGGCGAGTCTAAATTGGGCTAACGGGTGTCCCAATACGGCGGCCTTGGCGTAATATTTAAAGGCCATTTCCATGTCCGTTGCCTCGTCTTCGCTAACGCAGTAGAGGCTTTCAAGAAAGGTTTGGGCTTCCAGCAATTGTTGATCGGCGGCCTTGGCCAAGTAGTAAATGGCTTTGTCAATGTCCTTGGGTATCAATTGTCCTAGATAATAGGTTATTCCAAGATTGAATTGGGCGTCAACCAATCCCTCATCGGCGGCTTGGGTCAATAAGTCAAGGCCCAATGAAATGTCTCGGAGTACGTCGATACCCGAAAGATAGATGAACCCAAGATTGTTTTTAGAGCGTATCTCACCTTGTTTGGCGGAAATTTCATACCAATGAATAGCTTTTTTAATGTTTTTTATCGATTCGTTACCCGCGTGAAAAAATTCTCCAGCCCTGAATTGTAATCTTGGGTTACCAAGCTTGGCGGTCATTTCATGGTAAATGGCGGCTTTTTCAAGGTTTGGTTCAAAGCCAAGTTTTCCGGTGTAACCATAAGCGAGGGTAAACCCGGCCACTTCGGAGCCAAGGGCTAAGGCGCTATCTAAATTCCCGATAAGTTCCAGCGCGTCAACCGGCCGTTCTTTGGTCTTAAGATACGCGACCCCGGGATTTTTTTCATCGACAAACATATCCGGAAAGGCGCTTATAAACGCCGCGGAAAATTCCATAAGTCCGGGCATGTTACCGTAATCAATCATCTTAATAAAATCGAACATATTAAAAGAGTAGATTTTGGGAATGACTCGGGGCTTGGGTATGTCTTTGTCATCGGGTGGCATTGTTTAGACCGCGGACGTTGGTTTTGAATCATGGGCGGGTAGTTTGCCCATAAGCTAAGATCCCAATATCGATATTTTTCCATATTACCCGAAAATGAACTTACTTGGCAAGAAAAAAAAAACGGGGGTTTTCTTGACCGAATCAACCGGTAAAAACCCCCCTGAAAACGTCAACGAAAATTGTCCCAATTGGAGGTAAAATCGTTGATTGTTTATTCTAGATTGGAAGACCTGGACAGATAGTCCATACTCAGACGTTCCCTTTCGCGGAGCGCGAGCGATACTGCCCGTTTCTCTTGGTCGCGCTCGTTTCCAAAATACCAACGTCCAGGAGCCGCTTCATATGGCCCCTGATCGTGGCCGGAGAGGCGG
>JAITLH010000176.1 GCA_031277995.1 Deltaproteobacteria bacterium | reverse complement strand
CAAAAAAGCCACGCAGGCCCAGGTCAAGGGACCGTAGGTGGCGACCTGGGTTATAGATTCGTCGGAAACCGGGACGATAACGAGAAGGATGAAAACGGCCACCAAAACCGACCAGGCGTTCGCGGCCAAGGGGCTGTGGCGCTTAAGGACCAGTTTGGCCAAAAGCGAATAGACGGTCCAGCTTAGGGGACACATGAGCATCAATAAATCGCCGCGGTTTAAGCCGGTCGAAAAAATCTCCCAGGGGCGCCCGAAACTTACCGCCCAGGCCGTCCCGAAGATGGAAAGGAGAATGCCGACCAGGGCCAGGGGCCGAAGTTTTTCGCCAAAAAATATGACCGACCCCAAGTAAATGAGGACCGGGGAGCCGCAGACTATGACCGAACCGCGGCTGGCCTGGATGAGCCTTAGGGCCTTAATGAAAAAGTAATTGTATAAGACCAGTCCCGTCAGGCCAGAAAGGATTAGGCCCGGCCAGGACGACCAAGACAGGCCAAAATAAGGCTTGTCCCCCGCGGCTTTCATGGCCATGGGCACCAAGATCATGGCCGACAAAACGAAACGCCACAAGGTGGCGTTAAGGGGACTGGCTTCGTTCGCGGCGACCTTTCCGGCCGTGAAGGTTAAGCCCCACAGGGCGGCCGCCCCCCAGAGATAGGCGTTGGCCAGCCTTTTTTGGGCCGCCGAGGGCGCCATGGCCGCGGCCATCGCCTCGCTAGCCGCGGCCTTGTTTTTTTCCAAACCCCGACTCACTCCCTCACTTGGCCTTCCCCCAAAACCACGAATTTTCTCGTCGTCAGTTCGTTTATGCCCATGGGGCCGTAGGCGTGGATCTTGGAAGTGCTGATGCCAATCTCGGCCCCCAGGCCCAGGCAGCCCCCGTCGTTAAGCCTGGTGGAGGCGTTGACCATCACGCAGCTGGCGTCGACGCGTTTAAGAAAAGCTTTGGCGGTTTGTTGATCCTGGGCGCAGATGGTTTCGGTGTGCTTGGATCCGTATTTGGCTATATGGGCTAAAGCATCCTCGAAACCGTCCACGATTTTTAGGGCCATTTCCAAAGACAAAAACTCCTTCCCAAAATGATCTTCTTTGGCCTGGTTAAGGCCCGCGACCAGGTCCCGGGCCCTCTGGCAGGCGTAAACGGTCACGCCTTTTTCCTTAAGCTCCCGGCAAACGAGGGGCAAATATTCCCCGGCGACGTCTTTGTGGACCAACAAGCACTCCAAAGCGTTGCAGGTGGAGGGCCGGTTACATTTGCCGTTCACGGCCAATTTCACGGCCAGGCCCAGGTCGGCCGATTTATCGACGTACTGATGGTTTACGCCCTTGTAGTGTTTTAGGACCGGGACCTTGCTGTTTTCGGCCACGAACCTAATGAGACTTTCGCCGCCCCTGGGGATGACCAGATCCAGCAGTTCGTCCTGGCTGATGGCAAACTTAATCTCGTCATGGCTAAGCTCGGGCAAAACCGTGACCGCCTCGGCCGGAAGCCGGGCGGCCGACAGGGCCTTTTTCATGATTTGCCCCAAAACCCCCGAGGTCAGGGCCGATTCCCGCCCGGGCTTGGCCAAAAGGGCGTTGCCGCTTTTAACGGCTATGGCCGCGGCCTCAATCACGGCCCCGGGCCGGGCTTCGCAGATAAAGCCGATGAGACCCAAGGGGATTCTTTTTCGGCCAACGAGTAAGCCCGTTTTCGTTGGGGCGTAACCCTCGCCGCTTTCCAAGGGGTCGTCAAAACCCAAACAGACCTTTATGCCCTCGATTAGGCCTTTCAAGCTTTTTTCGGATAGGGCCAGCCGATCGATCGTGGCCAAACTGGCCCCGTCGCTTTTGGCCTTTTCCAGATCCCCGGCGTTGGCCTGGGCAATGGCCCCCGACTCGCTTTCAAGCAAACCGATTAAGTTTTTTAGAAAAGCGTTTCTGTCATGGCCCGTGGATAGGGCCAAAACGTTGGCCGCGGCCTTGGCCTTGGCCATGGTTTCGTATAGGAGAGGGTACCCCATATTTTTTTCCTTGGGGCGGATAAGCCCCGGGTCGGATAAATCCAGAGTCGGATAAGCCTTAAGTCTGATAAGCCTTGGCCCGTTATACCCAAGCTTATTTGGCCAAAACTAAATTAGCTTGGGTTTGGGGCCGTTTGGTCTTTGTTCGCGAAAGTCGGGGTTGACGAAAATCACGTTGGTATAAACGAGGGGCTTTCGTTTGATGGCCTCTTTAAAAAGATGCCTGACGTTTCGTTTGACCCCGGCCACCAAGCCCGTCAGATCGGGATCCTCGAGGTTGGTTTGCCCCTCTCGCCATTCTTCCAGGAGGTAGAAAACCAAGTCCATGGCCGACGATCTTAGGTCCGGTTCGTCCTCGTAGTGAAGGGCGTGGGTGTTTATGGCCGGCGGGGCGGCCAGGGTCAGATCGCTTTGGTTTAGGATTAAGGTTACGTAAACCAGGCCCATTTCGGCCAAACTAAGGCGGCTGCGGATGACGGGATCGTCGGCTTGGCCCAAACGGTTTCCGTCAACGACCATGCGCCCGGTATGGACGGGATCGCCAAGTTGGCATTCATGGTTGGCGTAAAACGAAAGCCTCTGGCCGTTTTTTAAGATCTTTACTCGTTTTTCTGAAAAACCCATCTCGGTGGCCAAGGCCGCGTGTTTCAAGATGTGCTGGGGCTCCCCGTGGATGGGGATGAGGTATTTGGGATTGGTCAGTCCCATCATTAATTTTAGCTCTTCTATTTGGCCGTGCCCCGAGGCGTGGACCTGGTGGGACCTACTGTCGATGACCGCGGCCCCCACGCCGTGAAAGAGATTGGTCAGGCTCAAAATGGCCCGCTCGTTTCCCGGGATGACCCTGGCCGAAAAAATTATCGTGTCCCCTTCGTGGGCTTGGATGTACTTGTGTTCGCCGTTGGCCATGCGGGCCAAGGCCGATAGGGGTTCGCCTTGGCTGCCGGTCGCGACCACCACGAGCTCATGGTCCCCCAGGTTTTTGGCCTGGTCCAAATCGACCATGTCCTGGGCCTTAAGATCCAAAAAGCCCAAAGACAAGCCCAAACCCACGGAATTAATCATGCTGCGGCCGTCAAAAAGTAACTTGCGGTTCGATTCCGCCGCGGCCGCCGCCACTTGCCGGATCCTGGCCAAACTCGAGGCGAAACAGGCCAAGATTACCCGCCCCTGGGCCTTTTGGAAAAGGTCGGTTAAGGTGGAGCGCACCTCAAGTTCGCTGGCGCTATGGCCGGGAACGTCGGCGTTGGTGGAATCGGAAAGCAGGGCCAGAACGCCGTTTTCCCCGTAGCGGGCGAAGGTATAGAGATCGGTTCTCTCCAAAGGCGGGGCGCTGGGATCGATTTTGAAGTCCCCGGTGTGGATAACCACCCCCAAAGGGGTCTTGATGGCCAGGGCCACCCCGGACAAAACGCTATGGTTTACGCCGATGAATTCAACCTCGAAATGATCGCCCAGTTTTATGACTTCCCTGGGGTAAATCTCAACCGTGGGCGGGATCTTGACCTCGTACTCATCGAGCCTATCCAAACTCATGGCCAAGGTCAGTTTGGTGGCGTACACGGTGGTGGGGACGTCCTTTAAAAAATGGGCCAGGGCCCCAACGTGATCCTCGTGCCCATGGGTCAAAATCAAACCCACCACCCGCCCGGCGTTTTGCTTCAAAAAGGAGAAATCGGGAATGACCAGATCCACCCCGGGAAACTTTAATTCCGGGAACATGAGTCCGGCGTCTATGACCAAGATGTCCTGGCCGTAAATCAAGGCCGTGCAATTAAGGCCAATCTCCTCGACCCCGCCCAAGGGGATGATATCCAGCGAACCCAACTCGCCTAAATTTTCAAATGTTTCGGTCATGCTCTAACTTTAAGGTCTAAATGGACGATGTTTTTTGACAAACGCTAAGTCTATCGTTTTTTCTATTTTACTTTTACTAATTTTCTTACTCTTTTTCTTCTTTTTTTAAAACTTCGATCGCCCCAAGTCTTACGCCCGTAAGCCTTTTGGCGATAAAAAAAAACCGGGAGCCAAGCCAAGCCAGCCCAAACCCAGCCCGGGGCCAGGCCGCGGCCTAGCCCCTAGGCTGGCGATTTACCAAAAAAAGGGCTTAAAAAGTGTTTATGCCGGAAAAGTCCAGGGCGTTTACGCATTTGTTTAAGGCGTCGGTTAGGGGATCGTTCGCGCCCATGTCGCCGACCAGCTTAAACTTACTGCCTTGGGCGCTGGCCACGGTGTTATGGATGGTCTGGATGCCCGGACGATCGATTACCGCCCGCATGGCCACCCGGCCCACGTAATCGTTACCCTCAACGTCAATGACAAATTCGGTAACGTAAACGGTTACCCGGGCCTTGGCCCCGGCCGTGTCGGGGTTGGCGGTGACCCCTAAGCTGGCCAGTTTATTTTTTATCGACTCAAAAACCAGGGCCGGAACCGACAAATGGCTTAGGGAAATGGTCGTGCCGTTGGGCATGGTGGTGGTTAGATCCAATATGCCCGGCTGGCTTTCCTTTAAAAGCTCCCGGCTGGTGGCCTCGGGCCCGACGAGGTTTTTACTGGCCCGGTTATCGACTACCACCAACTGCACCACCCCGGAGGTAAGCTGCAAGCCCCCCTGGGGTTTGAAATCCAAGTTTAAGCGCTTGCCCGAACCCACGCAGCCGCTAAGGGCCAGGGCCGAAAAGACGACCAAAACGGTCAAAATCGATAGCGTTGAACGTCTCATATATGCCTCGCAAAAGAATTTTTGAGGTTTTTAAGCCTCGATTGATTAATTAGATAACTATTTATAGATAAAGTTAATGGTAAACTGAAAAAAGTCTTAAAGGGCCTTTAGGCCATAAAGACCATTCACCGACCGAAATAAAAAGGCCCGAGCGGGGAAAACCATGGACATATTTGTCGCAAAAAGTAAGCCAATAAACTTGGCCCCCGGGGTTTTGGCCTTGAATAACGCCCGCCGAAACGGAGTTTTTCAAGAAATTAACCAATGGGCTTGGTGGTCGAGACTTTTTAAGCTAAAAAGTCCCCAAAGTAATTTTTTCCCGAGACTTTTGGGGCGAAAAAAATTCCCCAAAGTAATTTTTCGCCGGGCTTTGGGGCGAAAAATTACTTTTTGGATTCGTCCAGGGATAAAAAATAGTAGCCAATGGCCGCCACCATGAGGGCGTGGGTGATGGAGCCATTTAGGACCAGGGTTTTGAGTTTTTCCAAGGGCACCAGGACTTGGTCGATGTCTTCGTTTTCGTCAAAGTGGGTTTGGCCGGTTTTGGTCACGTTTCGGGCCAGGTACGTATGGATGAAGTTGGAAAAAAGGGCCGGGTTGGGCCTTATGGAGCAAAGGAGGGTAATATCCTCGCTTGAGTAACCGGTCTCTTCCATAAGTTCGCGTCTGGCCGTCTCCAAAGCGCTGTGGCCCGGCTCGTTTACGCCGCCCGGGAGTTCCAAGGAAAACTCCCCGGTCCCGTGCCTAAACTGGTTGACCAAAACCACTTCGCCTTTCTCCGTCACGGGTATGACGTTTACCCATTGCGGGGCGCTTAGGGTCACGAAAGTTTTTTCTTGCCCGTCCTTTGGGGAAACGCAGCTAACGTTAACCACTTCAAAGACATGGGTGGCTAAGATTGGCGTGCGCCCGGTCACCGTCCAGGGTTTAAGCTTGGTCATGGTAAATTGCCTTCGCCCCATGGGGCTAAATAAAACTTCCTGGCGCGGTGGGTTTTGTCTTGGGCGTTAATGGGCCAAAAAATAATAGCCCAAGGCCGCGATCACCAGTGAGTGGGTGATGGTGCCATTTAGGATCAGGGTTTTGAGTTTTTCCAAGGGCACCAGGACTTGGTCGATGTCTTCGTTTTCGTCAAAGTGGGTTGGGCCGGTTTTGGTCACGTTTCGGGCCAGGTACGTAAGGATGAAGTTGGAAAAAAGGGCCGGGTTGGGCCTTATGGAGCAAAGGAGGGTAAAATCCTCGCTTGAGTAACCGGTCTCTTCCATAAGTTCGCGTTTGGCCGTCTCCAAAGCGCTTTGGCCCGGCTCGTTTACGCCGCCGGGGAGTTCCAAGGAAAACTCCCCGGTACCGTGCCTAAACTGGTTGACCAAAACCGCTTCGCCTTTCTCGGTCACGGGTATGACGTTTACCCACCTTGGGGCGCTTAGGGTCACGAAAGTTTTTTCCAGGGCGTCCTTTGGGGAAACGCAACTAACGTTAACCACGTCAAAGGCAGGGGTGACTAAGATTGGCGTGCGCCCGGTCACCGTCCAGGGTTTAAGTTTGGTCACGGCCTATGGCCTTCGCCACATGGGGCTAAAAAAAATTTCCCGGCGTTGGGTTTTTTTACCTGGCCTTGAAAGGTTAGGAAACTTTCACGGTCATGTAGCGTTTTTTGCCGGCCCGCAAGACCGCTTGGCCTTTTTTGAGCCAGGGGGCTTGGGCCAGTATGGCCATCTCCTGGGTCGGGGCGATGACTTGGTTATCGATGTAGGCCCCGCCTTGGCGGATAAGCCGGCGGGCCTCGCCCTTGGAGGCGCAGAGTTTGGCCAGGACAAAAAGCTGGGCCAGGTCGGTTTCCTCCAAAAGGGCGCGGGGGATGGAGACGGTCGGGAGCTCGGCTTCATGGGGGCCGGAAGCGACGTTTTTTATGGCCGAGGAGGTCTCGACCTCGCCTTGGGGATCGGCCGAGCCAAAGGCTTTTATCGAGGCGGCGTAGGCCTCGGCGGCCAGATCGTGCCCGTGGCATATGGCCGTCACTTCATAGGCCAAAATTTCCTTGGAGCGGTTAATGAGGTTTCCCGGTCTCGTGGCCAAATAACGGCACTCTTCCAGCGGCAGGAAGGTAAAAAGTCGTAAAAGTCGCCCGGTTTCCTGATCGTCGATATTGCGCCAAAACTGGTAAAACTCGTAGACGGGGGTTTTTTCGGCGCTTAGCCAAACGGCCCCGGAATTGGTCTTCCCGAATTTTTCCCCGGTCCTGGGATCCAAAAGTAGGGGCATGGTCACCCCGTAGGCCTCGCCCCCGTGGACCCGGCGGATTAATTCCACCCCGGCCACGATGTTGCCCCACTGATCTTGGCCGCCCAGTTGGAGGATGTTGTTTTTGGTCTCGTACAAAACCAGAAAATCGTAGGCCTGCATGACCATGTAGTTAAATTCCAAAAACGACAGGCCCGATTCCAGACGGCTTTTGTAGCAATCGGCCGTGAGCATGCGGTTTACGGAAAAGTGCTTGCCGATGTCCCTTAAAAACCCAACGTAGTTTAGGGCCAGTAACCATTCGCTGTTGTCAATGAGCGAACCGCGGCCGTCTTGTAGGGTCAGGAATTTTTTGGCCTGGGGCCTAATGCCCTCCAGGTTTTGATGGATGATCTCCACGGTCATGAGTTTTCGGGCTTCCGAGCGCCCGCTGGGATCCCCCACCATGGAGGTGCCGCCGCCGACCAAGGCGATGGGCCGATGCCCGGTCTTGTCCATCCAGGACAGGGCCATCAAGGGCAAAAGGTGGCCCACGTGCAATGAGTCGGCCGTGGCGTCAAAGCCCACGTAGCCGGTCACTTCTTTTTTTTCAAAAAGATCCGACAAGGCCGTCTCGTCGGTGGTTTGATAGACGTACCCGCGATCCATTAGGATTTTGTAAGTGTTTTCGCGGGTCATTTACGTTGGTCTCTCATAATCATTTCGCGTTTTCGAAAATCTCATTTAGCCATAAAGCCAAAGTTGTTTAAGTGGTAAATACCGGTTAAATAAATAAATTTTCATGGTTTTTAAACCATAAAAACCCCTAAGATCAAAAAATATCAGGCCAAACGCCTCGATGTTTAGCCCCACTTTCGGGGGCTTAAAACCGGCCCCAAATAAAATAGAAAAATATCCATTATTTATGGGATGATGGAGGTTGGGAAAAATGGCCCCGGTTGCCATTAACTTTCAAATATAGTTAAAGTTGGACCAAAAAACAAGGAGCTTGAAAAACCCTTTAAAAACTTCCAAAAAACTCCCTGGACAAGCCGAGGGTTCTTAGGTACAATCAAGCGGTCATCGACTGGGCCCTGGGCCATCGGCCAAGGGTTTATTGGCCCAAGCGCTATTGCCCCAAGCGTTTAATTGGCCCAAGGGTTTAATTGACCAGGGCCTATTGGCCAAAAAAGGCCTTGGGGCCAATTTTTGGGGACGGGCGTTTTTTTTGACGGGGCGTGGCGCAGCCTGGTAGCGCAATTGCTTTGGGAGCAATGGGTCGGAGGTTCAAATCCTCTCGCCCCGACCATAACGGACCAAGGGGCTACGGACCAAACATCCGTAAGCCCTTTTTTCTTGCCAAGCTTTAAGCCAAAGCGGCCCCGGCGGCCCTTTTGGCCTGGGGCGAAGGCGAAACAGTCTTAAAACCTTCTATTAAGGTGACTATTTATGGAAAAGAGATTTAACATGTTTTACCTAATTTTATCGGCGCTTTTGGCCGTCTTTATCCTTTGGCCCGCGGGCGCGGCCAACGCCCAGGCCAAAAGGACCAAGGTCCTTTTTGAGACCACCCTCGGGAATTTTACCGTCGAGACCTATGACGACTTGGCCCCCCTTACGACCGAAAATTTTCTTGGCCTGGTCAAGAAAAAATTTTACGACGGCACCATTTTTCATAGGGTCATTGACGATTTCATGATCCAGGGCGGCGACCCCGAGGGCACGGGCCGGGGCGGCCCGGGCTACGAAATCAAGGACGAGTTTGGACCGGGCCTTACCCATAACGAGCCCGGCATCCTCTCGATGGCCAACGCCGGCCCCAATACCGGCGGCTCCCAGTTTTTCATAACCTTGGTCCCCACCAATTGGCTCGACAACAAACACGCCATATTCGGTAAGGTCGTCGAGGGCATGGACGTGGTCGAGACCATCGGCAAGGTCGAAACCAACCAAGGCGATCGCCCCCTGACGGAAGTTAAAATCAACAAGCTCTCCATCGTCGAAAACTAAAACCCCCCAAACGATCTTCCGTCGCCGGGAAACCATAAGGTTTTCCGGCGACGGCCAAATAATCCCCCTTCCTCCCGCTTCGCTTATTTCCTTAAATACTCATCAAAAAAACACATTGAACCCAAACGACAGGGTTTGGGCGAAATTTCGGGCCAACCTTTCCAAAGCCCGCGGCCTTCGCGGCCTTTGGAAAGGCGAGCGCCGGGGATGGGCTATTCCAGGCTGTTTCTAAGGGCGGACGGGAGGGTCAGGTTCATGCTGCCGGAGCGGTAACCCAAAAGGTCCACGGCCGTGTAGAGAAAACCCAACGTTCTGAAATACTCGGCCACCTTGGTCCGGGTGGGGAGATCGAAGAGTAAGGCCAGGCCCTCGTCGTCGGTTTCGATCCTGGCCAATTCGCCTTGGTCGTGAAACCTGACCCGGACTTGGTTTAGGCCAAGGTTGAGCAGGTAGTTTTCGGCTTGGTCGATTCTCGATAGCCTTTGGGCGGTAATCATTTCCCCGTAGGGAAAACGCGAGGCCAGGCAGGCAAAGGAGGGTTTGTTCCAGGTAGACAGGCCCCGGCGTTTGGAGAGAACCCTGATTTCGTCCTTGGTTAGCCTAACCTCCCTAAGGGGGCTTTTAACGCCAAGTTCGCTTATGGCCACCAAGCCCGGCCGGTAATCGCCCTCGTCGTCGGCGTTGGAAGCCTCGATTACGTGGCTTAGGCCCTCGGCCTTGGCCACGCCCAATATTTTGCCAAAAAGCTCCCTTTTGCAAAGGTAACAGCGGTTGGGCGGGTTTTCGGAAAAGCCCTTTAAATTTAGCTCTTCCGAGTCAACCAGGACGTGCCTAAGGCCCAGCGTTTTGGCCAAAGACATGGCCGCCGTTCTCTCCCTTTCGGGAAAGCTGGCCGAACAGCCCGTGACCAGGAGGGCCTTTTGTTTAAGGGTATCGGCGCAGATCGCGGCCAAATAGCTTGAATCCACGCCGCCGGAGAAGGCCAAGGCCACGCTATTTAGCGCCCCCAGGCGCTCTTTAAGCTTGGCCTCCTTGTCCAAAACGATTTGGGGAATCATGGGGATCAATCCTTTTTTTGTGGGCGCGGCCAAAGCCCTTAGCGGGCCTAGCAGATCGTGCCGCCGGCCAAAGCCCTTAGCCGGCCTGGCGAATGGGGGGGCGCTGGCCAAAGCCCTTAGCCGGCCTGGCAAATGGTGCCGCCGCCCAAGACCTCGTCGCCGTGGTAGAAAACGGCCGCCTGGCCGGGGGCCACGGCTTTTTGCGGTATTTGGAAGATTATTTTCAGCCGGTTTTCGTCCAGGGGGACGATTTGGGCCGGGGATTGGGTTTGGCGGTACCGGACTTTGACCTGGGCCTCAAAGGGCTGGGTCGGGGCCTGGCCGGAAATGACGTTAACGTCCTCAACCAGGGCCCAGCTGGAGTAGAGTTCCGTTTCGCTTCCCACGACCAGGAGATTTTTGGCCGGGTCGAGTCTTACGACATACATGGGCCTGGGCACGCGCAGGCCCAAGCCCTTCCTTTGGCCCACGGTGTAACGGTGGAGACCTTTATGGGTCCCCAGGACCTGGCCTTGGGTATTGACGATGTCACCGGGGTTATTCTTTAGCCCGTATTTTTCGAGGAAAAGATCGTAGCGGCCGTTGGGGACAAAGCAGATGTCCTGGCTTTCGGGCTTTTGGGCGTTGACGATGCCTTTGGTGGCGGCCAAGGCCCTTATTTCTTCTTTTAAGTAATCGCCCAAGGGAAAAAGGGTTCTTTCGAGTTCCTTTTGGCTTAGGCCGTATAGGAAGTAGCTTTGGTCTTTGGCGGCGTCCCGGGCTTTTTTTAGCTTGAATAGGCCGGTTTTTTCGCTCCTTTCAATCTTGGCGTAGTGGCCGGTCGCGAGTTTGGCGCAGCCCAAAAGAACGGCCCGCTCGAAAAGGGGCCCAAACTTCAAAAAACGGTTGCAATCCACGCAAGGGTTGGGCGTTCGGCCCCGGGCGTAGGCCTCAACGAAACGATCGATTACTTGTTTTTTAAATAAAAGGCAGAAATTATGGACTTGGTGGTCGAAATTTAACTGTTGGGAAACCATTCTGGCGTCAAGGATATCCCTAAAGGAACAGCAGGCGCGATCTTTGGGGTCATTTTGGCCATCGGAGACAATGGGATCATGGCCGCCCTCGGGGCCATCGGCGGCGCCATCGCCGCCATCGCTTTCGGCGAGGGCGGCGGCGTTTTCGACCTCGCCATCGATTAGTTTCATGGTGACGCCGATGACCTCGTAGCCAAGCTCGCTTAAGATGAGGGCCGCGGCGGAGCTGTCCACCCCGCCGCTCATGGCCACCAAGACGGGGCCGGGCGAGTTTTCCGAAAACATGGTCAGGCCTTACCGTACTTGATTTTGTCTTGGGCCCGGTAGCGGAAATAGAGGTAAGTGTCGAAAGAAACCATGGCCATGTTGATTAGGTAGAATATGACTACGTAGTTGACGTTATGGGAAACGATCTTGGCCAGGACCCCAAATACGTAACCGGTATTGACTATAAATAAAAAGACCGGGGTGCGAGCCCGGCTGGATTTGACCCTAAGGCTATTGATGATGTTGGCCGGCCACGCCAATCCAAAGGCCACCAACATGCAGCTTTCCAAAATATTTCCGTAATTAATCATGGTCTTTAAAACGGCCCAAACATGGGGGCGCCTAGGCGACCTTTATTGGGCGGCCTTTATTGGACGACCTTTATTGGGCGGCCTTTATTGGACGGCCTTTATTGGACGGCCTTTATTGGCGGCCTTTATTGGACGGCCTTTATTGGACGGCCTTTATTGGCGGCCCTTTCTGGGGGCGCTTATCGGGGGAGCTTTACTCGATGGGGGTTAAACGGTCCAGGCTTTGGCCCCGCGAAAAGTCCAGGGCCGGCAGGCGGGTTTTGCCTTCCAGTTGCAGTTCCGAGATCAAAAGGAGGCCTTTGTGGGTGCCGATTTTTAGGCGGCCCTTGTCGTCAAGGCCCAGGACCTGGCCCGGCTCGGCTTGGCCGGGGCCGGAGGTGGCCTTGAAAAGTTTTATGAGTTTGTCGCCGTAAAGGGCCTGGGCCCCGGGCCAGGGATCGACCCCGTTAATCAAATGGGCTAACGTTGCGGCGCTTTGGTTAAACTTTATGTGGCCGTCGGATTTTTTAAGCAGCCTATTTATCGTGGCCAGGGTCTCGTTTTGCGGCACCGGGGTCAAGCGATCGTCTTTGATTTGCTGGATCACTTGCAAAAGGAGCTTGGCCCCGATGTGGGCCAGTTCCGTTTCCAGCTCCCCCGAACCCACGGCTTCCGGGACGGGAATGGCGTTTTGGGCCAATATGGCCCCGGCGTCGACTTTAAGTTCGACGAAATTTATCGAGACCCCGCACATGTGATCGCCTTTTATGAGCGTCCAGTTAATCGGGGCCGGCCCGCGGTGTTTGGGCAAAAGCGAGGGGTGGATGTTTATGGGCGGGGTATAGCCCATGTTCAAAAGCCTGGGGCCCAAAAACCCCCGAAAGGCCACGACCACCAAAAGTTCCGGCTGGGCCCTTTCTATAAGGTCGATGGTTTCATGGCTATTGACCGAGGAGGTTTCGTAGATCTTTAGGTCGTAATCCTCGGCCATTTTGGCGACCGAGGTGTTGGTGACCGATTGCCCGCGCCCGGCCTTGGCCGGGGGCGAGGTAACCACCATGACCACCTTGTCTGGACTATCGATTAAGGCCCTGAGGGCCGGCGTGGCGAAGGAGCCGCTACCAAAGAAAACGATTCGTAAGGGAGAAGGGGGGCCTTTCATAACGTTAATCTTTCAATCGTTAGTGGTTGACTAATCCGATTCATTGGGTGGTTAAATAATTACTCAAACACTCGCCGCCTGACCTCTGGGTTCGCTAAATCATTGGCCTAAAACCAAAGGGTTAATAAAAACCGTTTCTGGAAGCTCCCTAAAACCGCCCCCAAGGGCCAAACCCCGGGGCCGGTTTTTACGCGGGTAGGCCCGGGCGGAAGGCGGCTTAGTCGCCTTCGCCGGCCGGGGTGGTTACGGGGGCTTTGGGGGTAGACGTTATGATTTTAACCTTGTCCGCCTTATCGTCGTTCATGCGTTTGGTCTCCTCGGCCCTGGCCTTCTTGTCCCTCTCCTTTTTGTCCTGGGCCAGTTTCTTATTGTAGGCTTCCCTTTTTATGTGCGAAATGTGATCGACGAAAAGGGTGCCCACCAGATGGTCCAATTCATGCTGAAGCACGGTGGCAAAATGGTCATTATGTTCCACGGAGAAGTATTCGCCATTTAAGTCCTGGGCCGTGACTTCTATGTAACTGGCCCGGGTGACCTTGGCCCTAAAGTCAACCACGGACAGGCAGCCTTCCTCGGATTCGATCTTCCCTAAACACTTCTCGATCTTGGGGTTGACGAAGGCGACCACGCCCAGGCCGGTCCCGTCCTTTTCCTTGCCGTAATTGACCAAAAACAAACTGAGGCTTTGGCCGACCTGCGGGGCGGCTATGCCGACCCCCTTGGAATCAAACATGGTTTCTTCCATGTCCGCGGCCAATTGGGCCAAATGTTCGTCGAAGACGGTGACTTCTTTAGCCACCTGTCGGAGCCTGATGTCCGGGTATTTTAAGATAGGCAAAATGGCCATTTTTTTCGAATCAAACCTTTTCAAATAAATAAAAAAAAAGTGAAAACGGCGCCCCGGACCGGCCTTGGCCCATCCGCTTGTTTGGCTTTAAAAGCCAAACCGGCGAGGCCCCGCGCGATGGGGCCCGTCAACTGGGCCGCCAAGGGCCGGTTTACGGGCAAACGAACGATGTCCCTTACCGGAGTTTGCCGCCAAGTTTGGTCATTATATCTTATTCATAAGCCATTGGCAAACCAAACCTAAACGATAAAATTCCCGGGTTTCTTTTTATTCTTTTTACCCGCGGCTAAAATTCATTATTCGGCCCACTAAAGCCGTTAAATAAACCGTCTTTCGTATTATGTAACTCTGGTCATGATAGGACTAATAATGCGTAAATATTAAACCCGACTGGACTAGGAACAACGATAGTCGCTTGATATTTTTTATTATATTAAAGTATTTATTTTTTTTAACCGCGATGGCCAATTTAAATGAACCCAGGCCAATAAAGTCGCGACAACTTAATTTATAAATACGAATGGTTAGATATTGGCCATAAGCCTGGGGATCAATTGGAGAATAATCGAATAACGATCGGGGCTTGGCCGTAAGATTGTAGAACAATCTGGGATCAATCTGGGATCAATCTGGGATTAATCTGGGATTAATCGGGGATCAATCGGGGATCAATGGGAGAATAATCGAATAACGATCGGATAACGATCGGTTGGCTTGCGTCAAATCATTGGCTAGGCTAAAATGACTTCCATGGACGTAAACGTATTTGAACGGGAGATAGTCTCCCCTAAGCGAAAGCCCTTTTACCTTATCGCCGGGGGCGACCCGTCGGCGGTAAGTAGGTGTTTGGCGGCGGCCAAAAGCGCCGTGAGCCCGCCCCTAATCGGGCTTAACTTTCGCCAATATGGCTTGGAGGAACTTAACAAAACCCCCGCGAAAATAGAGGGCGATCTGGCTTCGAACCCCTTGGGTAAGCCCCCCAAGATCGTGGTTTTTTCCCTGGGGCCAAGCGACAAGCTCAAAAGCGAAAGTTACGCCTTTTTCTCGGCCCTTAGGGCCAAGATCGTGCCCAGCGCCACCTTGGTTTTCGTGATTAACGGCGCCATCGACAACCGGCTAAAGTTTTTCAAAGAAATCACCCAAGCCGACCTTATGGTCGATTGCCAAGCGCCCACGGTTTACGCCTTGCCCAATTGGCTAATAGCCAAGTTTAAGGAAAAGGGCCTAAGGATCGGCCGGGAAGCCGCCGCCCTCATGATCGACCGGGCCGGGACCACCCTGGGGATCTTACTTTCCGAGATTGAGAAACTGGCCATCTACCCGGGGCCCAGCGTGGTCATTTCGACCGAGCATATTCGAACCCTCGTCTCGCTCTCTTCCACGGCCCAGATCTTCGAATTGGGCTCCCCCTTGGCCAAAGGCCGGCTCGACAAAGCCCTCCCCATCATGGCCGATCTCTTGGAATCGACCTCGTCGGTTGGCATCATAAACGTCATGGGCCGACATTTCGAGCTTCTTTTTCGCATGAAAGTGGCCATGGAAGCCCACGGCGGCGACGCCCCGGACTCGGTCCTAAACGCCGAGATGGGCGTGGCCCCGGCCAGGATAAAATATTTTCGCGAGGACATAAGTTTCTGGACCCTAACCGCGATAAGCCAAGCCCAGTCGGCCATCCAGGATTCCCTAAGATCCATTCTCTCGGGCCAGTGTCCCGACAAAATCGCCCTGGGCTCGCTCGCCGTGAAACTTTCCGGTTTGGCCAAAAAAGAGCGCCCCGAGCCCTACTAAAGCGCGATTTTGGGCGCGTTTTAGGGCCCAATACTGGACTTGGGCCAGGACTTGGGCCCGGGCCCAAGTTTTTAAGTATTTAAGCAAAAACCCATTAACCCCTTTCGTTAGGAAACCTCGCCCATGTCCCCAATATCGAAACGCGTTGGCTTTCTCCCAACCCTCTTTTTGTCCCTGCTCTTTTTCGCTTTTTCGGCCGCCATCGTTTTGGCCCAAAGTAACGCCCAAAGTAACTCCAAAGATAATCCCGGCGGCGGCGGTTTAAAAATCGCCGCGGCCGGGGATATCATGATGGGGACGGAAAACTCACTGCCCCCCGACGGCGGGGCGGGTTTTTTTAAGGACGTGGCCCCGTATCTAAAAGATCGCGACCTCGTCATCGGTAACCTGGAGGGGCCCCTAACCGATCGGGGGGCGCCCACCAAAACCATCGTGCCGGGCCGCTCTTATTGCTTTAGGACGCCCCCGGCCTACGGGCGTTTATTAAAGGAAGCCGGGTTCACGGCCATGTCGCTGGCCAATAACCACGCCAACGATTACGGGCCCGAGGGCCGGGCCCAAACCGTCGAGGTCTTGGAAGATTTGGGCATCGCCCACGCCGGGGCGCCCGGGGAAGTGGCCGTCTTTAGGGCCAATGACCGGGAGGTGGCTTTTTTGGCCTTGGCCCCCAACCGCGGTTGCCAAAACATCAACGACATAGACGCCGCGGTCAATTTGGTAAAAAAGTCACTAAGGGAAAACCCCGATCGCCTGGTTTTCGTTTCCTTCCACGGCGGGGCCGAGGGCACGGCCCACATGGTCCTACCACATGGCCCGGAACTTTATTTGGGCGAAAATAGGGGCGATCTGATAAAGCTCTCCCACGCCCTAATTGACGCCGGGGCGGCCGCCGTGATTGGCCACGGGCCCCACGTGCCCAGGGCCGTCGAGGTCTACAAAGATCACCTCATCGCCTATTCCCTCGGAAACTTCGCCACGGCCGCCGGCATAAACGTCAAAGGGGCCACGGGCTTGGCCCCGCTGTTACTTTTTGAGGTTGACGAAAAAGGCCAACTCGTAAAGTACGAGATCGTGAGCTTTAGGCAGCAAATGAACAAAGGCCCCAAGCTTGACCCCTCGGGCGAGGCGGCCAACGTGATGGGCGATCTGACCAAGCGCTTAGCCTCGGAACTGGCCGCGAAATAAGGCGGCCGAATCCCCCGGGCCCATAATCGAAGGGACGGCGAAAATGTCCAAGCCAGTAAGGAATTTAAAGGGGCCAGGCGCCCCCGGCCGCCGGGGCCGCCCGCGGCCGCGTTTTTGGGGCCCGGTTTTTTTGACTTTAATCGCGGCCTTTCTGGCCGGGGGGCTCATCGCCGCTTGCGGCGGGCAGATAAAAACCGAGCG
The DNA here is from genome assembly GCA_031277995.1 of Deltaproteobacteria bacterium. GTDB lineage: Bacteria > Desulfobacterota > Desulfarculia > Adiutricales > Adiutricaceae > JAIRNQ01. The sequence goes on along the minus strand of JAITLH010000176.1, from coordinate 10,421 downwards.
CTTCAAGCTTGAGGTCACTTTGGGCAAAACCACGCCCCGGGAACTGGTGCGGGCCCTGGGCCCGCCCATTGACCGCGGTTCCAGTTCCATCGATCAGCCCCTGGAGCGGCTGCATTTTAACGTGCCCTTTAACCGGGTCATTTTCGTCGAGATAAGGGATAGGGACGGCCAAACTTCGGAAAAGGTCATACGGGGCAAAAACGTCATGTCCTTTTATTTCACCGACGGGTTATTGACCGATCTTGAGTGAGGGGCCTAAGCCCTTAGGGGCCAAGGTTTTTTGGCCCTGGGCGTTTTTTGGGATTTTTTTGGATGGCCTTTGGGATTTTTTGGATTTTTTTGGTTGGCCTTTTGGATTTTTTGATTTTTTTTGAAATTTTTAACAAGGACAATGGAGACGATTGGGTAAATGATATTAACCATGGACGTGGGAAACACGAATATTAAGTTTGGTCTATGGATAGACGATAAAATGGATTTCAATTGGCGGGTCACCACCAGGCTTAGTTCCTCCGGGGACGAATTGGGCATGGTGGTCGAGACTTTTTTGCGGCTTCAGGGTTACGCCCTAAGGGAGATTGAGGATCTGGTCGTGGCCAGCGTGGTTTTGCCCATGCGGCCGGCCATCGAGCGTTTGGGGACCAGGTATTTGGGAAAACCGCCCATATTCGTGGACGTCATGACCCAAAAATTGATGCCGGTTTTGTACCACAACCCCAGGGAAGTGGGCACCGATAGGGTCGTGGGGGCCATCGCCGCGTACAGCCATTTTAAGGCCAGGACCATCGTGGTCGATTTTGGCACGGCCACTACCTTTGATTGCGTATCCGAGGCCGGGGAGTATTTGGGCGGGGCCATCTCGCCCGGGTTTAGGCTCTCGGCCGACGCCTTGTTTGACAAGGCCCGGAGGCTCCCCAGGCTAGAGCAGTTCTATAAGCCCGATCGGGCCATCGCCAAGGACACCATAAATAGCCTAAACGCCGGCTTGGTTTTGGGTTACGCCGGCCTGGTCGAGGGCATGGTCACGAGAATCACTTCCGAGATGGGCCAGGCCAAGGTCGTGGCCACGGGGGGCTTAGCCACGCTGATAGCCAGCTAAGCCAAGGTGATAGAAAAGATCATGCCCAATCTCACCATGGAAGGCCTAAAAATTATTTATGACGAGAAAGCTTATTAAAGCTGGCCTTTGACCTAAGTTTATGGGCTTATTGGCTTGCGCCATGGGGTCTTTTGGCTTAATTTTGTGGGCTTTTTAACTTAAGCCCAAAGGCCTTTGGGCTTAAGTCATGGGGGCTTTGGGGGAGGGGGGAGGCGAGGATTATGTTTAAACTTACAACTGAGAGGACCTATTGAAACCTATTTTTTTTGAGCCCGGCACCACCTTGGGACTGGTTTTTCCGGCTTCGCCCATACCCAGACCCAAATTGAAAAAAGGGCTCGACATTCTTGAATCTTTTGGTTTTAATTTTTTTAGATCCGACGTTTCCTTGAAAGAAAGTGGCTATTTGGCCGGTTCCGACGAAGAGAGGCTAAACGATCTCCTGGCCGCCTTTGGGGAGCCCAGGGTCAAGGCCGTTTTGGCCGGCCGGGGCGGCTACGGGAGCCTTAGGATCCTCTCCAAAATAGACTGGACCAAGATGCCCAATAATAAGCCCCTCATGGGCTATTCCGACATCACCGCCCTTCATTTGTCGCGTTTGGCCCAGACCGGCCAGGGCGGCTGGCATTCGCCGGTCGTTAGTAGTTACACTTATTTCGAGACCAAGCACCGCGAGGAGATGGTCAAGGTCTTGATGGGCCAGGGTCCCCAGATCTGGACCTTTGGCAAAAAGGAAGTCCTAAAGGAAGGGCAGGTCCGGGGCCCCTTGATTGGCGGCAATCTCACCATGATCGATTCCCTGCTGGCCACGGATTTTTTGCCCAGTTTTAAGGGCGCGGTCATGATGATCGAGGACATCGACGAGCAAAATTACCGCCTGGATCGCCAGCTTACCGTCCTGTGGCTCTCGGGCCGGCTTAAGGACATAGGCGGCCTGGTTTTTGGCGAATTCGTCAACTGCGGGCTTAAGGACAACATCAAAAAACTGCTCCAATCCTTCGCCTCGGATTGTTTGCCCAATGTCCCGGTCGTGAAGGGCGCCCCCTTTGGCCACGGAAAATTCAACGGTCCCTGGTGGTACGGCGAGGAGGTGGAACTCGTGGCCGAGGCCGGCGGGGCGGAGCTGAGGTTTTTGGATAGGTAAAAAAAACCAACCCAATAAAAAAAGGGGGGCCGACGGCCCCCCTTTTTTTATTGGGTGGTACTGATTCTGGAAAAGTCGGCCACCAGTTCAAAAAGGCGGCTGGTCCTTTTTAGGAGGGCCACGCGGGCGTTTTTGAGATCGGGATCCGGGTCGTCAACGAGGATCTTTTCAAAGAACAGATCCACGGGCTGCCTAAGGGTGACGATGCGATCGAGTAGGCCGGCGTAATCGCGGCGCTCCAGATAATCCTGGCTTTCCCGTTCCGCGTCGGCCACGGCGGCCATGAGATTTTTTTCGGCTTCTTGGGACAAAAGCTCGGCCTTGACCGGGTTTTCTTCCCGGGGGCCGAATTTTTTTATTATGTTTACGACCCTTTTGAAGGTCTGGGCCAAATCCCTAAAACCCTCGCGTTTTTTGACGGCTTCCAAGGCCACGGCCCGGCCCACCGAGGCGAGGGGATTGTCGCCGTATAAACCCAAAACCGCCTCGGCCCCGTCACTTGAGACGCCCAGGCCCAGGATGTGGCTTTTTAGGCGGGCCTTAAAAAATTCCAAGGTCTCGCCCTTAACTTCCTTGATGGGCCTTTTGACGATGGCGCCCAGGTTGGCGATGGCCTTATCCACGTAGGGTTCCAAGGACCAGTTCCAGGAGCGGTCAATCATGATTAGCATGATGCCCAGCGCTTGGCGCCTTAGGCCAAAGGGATCGGCCGCCCCGGTGGGAAGGAGGCCCACCGAAAAACAGCCAACGATCGTGTCTAATTTATCGGCCACGCTCAAAATGGCCCCGGGGGCGCTTTGGGGCAGGGCCCCGCCGGAACGGTTCGGCAAGTAGTGTTCTTTTATGGCCTCGGCGACTTGGGGGGCTTCCCCGTCGGCCAGGGCGTATTCGCGGCCCATGACCCCCTGGAGGGAGGGAAATTCCCCGACCATCCCGGAGACCAAGTCGTTTTTGCAAAGATCGGCGGCCCGGCTGACGGTTTGGGTATCCTCGGGGGAGTTTTGGGCGGCCAGGGCCAAGGCCAGGGCCTTAAAGCGTTGGACTTTTTCGTGGGAAGTGCCCATGAGGTGATGGAAAACCACGCCCTTTAGGGCCTCGGAGCGATCGGAGAGCTTGGTTTTGCGATCTTCCAGCCAATAAAAACGGGCGTCCTCCAGCCTGGCCCTTAAGACCCTTTCGTGCCCTTTTTTGACGACGTCCATGTCCTTGGCCTTGGTATTGTTGACGGCCACGAAATAGGGGGCCTGGCGACCCAGGCTATCGGTTATGGGAAAATAGCGCTGGTGTTCTTTCATGGCCGTTGAGGCCACGGCCAAGGGCAGATCCAAAAACTGGGAATCGTAGTGGCCCAAAACGGCGAAGGGTTCCTCGAGTAGGTTGGCCACTTCGTCGACTAGCTCCTCATCGACCGTGGCCTTAAGATCGCTATTGGCTTGTTCGGTTACCCGGGCGATTTCCTTTTTGACTTGCTCCCGCCTGGCTTCGAAATCCACCAAAACGTGGGCCTCGGAGAGCCTTTCGGGATACTCGTCCGGACCGGTTATGACCACCGGGCCGGGGTGAAGGAAACGGTGCCCGTAACTAACCTTTCCGGAGCGAATCCCGGCAAAGGTCATGGGCAGAATCTCGCCCCTTAGGGCGGCCAAAAGCCAGTGGACGGGACGGACGAACTGGTAGGTGCCATCGCCCCAGCGCATGACCTTGGGGAAGGGTAAACTCTCCAGGATCTGGGGGATGAGCTCCGACAAAATTTCTTGGGTGGCCCGGCCTTTTTTGGATTTTTTCACGGCCAGGTAAGGCCCTTTGGGGGTGTTTTGGGTGTAGAGATCGCTTACCGGGACGCCTTGGCCCTTGGCGAAACCCTGGGCGGCCTTGGTGGGGTTGCCGTTGGAGTCGAAGGCGGCCGATAAGGGCGGCCCGGTAATCTCTTCCTCGACGTCGGGTTGTAGCATAAGAAGACCCCAAAGGCCCACGGCCAGGCGCCTGGGGCCGCCCCAGACCATGACCCGGTCAAAGGTCAGGCCCTCGGCGGCCAGGGCGTCGTGTAGGCGTTCCCTGATGTGGGTCGTGGCCGGGCCAAAATAGCTGGCCGGGATTTCTTCCACCCCCAGCTCCAAAATAAAATCTCCCCTGGTCACAGGTTCACCTCCCAGCGGCCCAGGAGCGGATGGCCCAACTCCTCTCTTTGCTTGACGTAAAGGGCGGCCACGTTTCTGGCCAGCTTTCTCACCCTTCCTATGAACCTGGTGCGTTCGGCCACGCTAATGGCCCCCCGGGCGTCCAGGAGATTGAAAGTATGGGAGCATTTGAGGCAATAGTCATAGCTGGGTAATACCAAGCCCGCCTCGGCCAGTTTGGTGGATTCGGCCTCGTACATGTCAAAAAGGCTAAAAAGCATGGGGATATCGGCCAGCTCGAAATTGAATTTGGAGTATTCCACCTCGCCCATGTGATGGACGTCGCCGTAGCGGATTTGGTTATTCCAGTTAAGATCGTAGACGTTGTCGACGCCTTGCAAATACATGGCCAAACGCTCAATCCCGTAGGTATACTCAACCGAGATGGGTTTAAGATCAAAGCCGCCCACCTGCTGGAAATAGGTAAACTGCGTCACTTCCATCCCGTCGAGCCAGACTTCCCAGCCGATGCCCCAGGCCCCCAACGTGGGGGATTCCCAGTCGTCTTCGACAAAGCGGATGTCATGCTCCAAGGGGTCGATGCCTAATGCCTTTAGGCTATCCAAATAGAGTTCCTGGGATTTGGCCGGGGAGGGCTTGACGATGACTTGGAATTGATAATAGTGCTGGAGGCGATTGGGGTTTTCGCCATAGCGGCCATCGGTGGGGCGCCTGGAGGGCTGGACGTAGGCCACCCTCCAGGGTTCCGGGCCCAGGCTTCTAAGGGTGGTGGCCGGATGAAAGGTCCCGGCCCCGACTTCCAGGTCGTAGGGTTGATGGATCAGGCAATCTCTCTCAGACCAGAACCGCGTAAGCGCCTGGACCACCTCCTGAAAGGAGAAGGGGGTGGGCATATGATGGTCTCCTAAATACTTGGCCAAGCCCCCCCAAGGGGACGGGGCGATAAAAGCGCGTCTACCCTAGCCAAAAGGGGAAAGCCCCCAAAAAAGGCTTTACTTTTGGGAGAAAGGGCACGTTCACGCGAATCATGGGCGATACTTTGGCGGAAAGACAACCAAGAGCTTTGACAATTTTACCCACAGCCAAAAAATTGTCAAATTTTTGGGCTATTTCTTAACAATCAAAGATACTTCCACGCGTCTGGCCCCCGCCCGGGGCCGGCCAATTTAAGCCCAGCCCCGGGCGAAAATCGCGACTCGCGGTCCCCCCGCGAAATGGCCCTTAAACGGTCTAAATCGGCCCGTGGGGGCCTTGGGAAGCGAGATGGCAGGGGTAGTGAGGGTAAGGGGTCGGAAGCGCTCTGGGGGCCCAATACGGGCGTTTAAACGGCCGGTATAAAAAACGCTCCCCGGCGCTCCCTAACGGGACCGCCCGGGACCTAGCGGGGATTTGGGGGGCTTAGTTTACGAGGGTAAAAACCTTGACGCCGTTTTCCAGCTCCTGGCCCGGGGGCAGGGCGGCCTGGTCAATCGAGGGGGTCAGTATTTTGGCCGCTTCGATCTTGGCGCCCTCGTTTGGGGCCGGGCTTAAAGCGGTATCCTCGGCCTTTTCTAGGCCCAAATCCTGGCTGACTTTTTTGACCCCCGAAAGGGGCGCGTCCATGTTGACCACGATGGGCTTGGACCCAATCGTGCCCACGATGGGCGCCGAGGCTCGGGTAATGGTGAAAGTATCGTTCGGTTCGTCTTTTTTGGGCGCCGGGATGCTTCTGACCAATAGTTTATCGGTGGCCGGTTCGTTGGGGCTTTTTTCAAAAGCCGCGCCCCCATTATCGATCAAAAGGGGCGGGCTGGTAACCAAAGCGGTAAGATCGCTTTCTCCAAGATCGTTTTCGCCAAGCTCGTTTTCTCCCAGAGCGCTGGCCCCAAGCCCGCTTTCGCCAAGCTCGCTTGGCCCAAAACTTAGGCCGGCTTCGACCTCGCCGCCCAAACCGTCACCCACGCCCTCCAGGGGGGTGGAGCTCTCGTCTAAGCGGGCCGCGGCCGTCCAGGGATCCAGGTCGTTATTTAGCCATTGGGGGGTATCCTCGGAAACCTCAAGTTCGTAAGGGCGATCGACGTCGGCCTTGGCCTCAAGCCCGGCCTCGGCCAGGGCCGCCCCGAGGCTTTCAAGCTTGGCCTTGGCGGCGCCGACGACCTTAAGCTCGCCTAGGGCGCCAAGCTCGATTTGGGGCGGGGTTTCCATTTTTTTTGGCGCCTCGACCTTGGCCTCAAGGTCGGCCGGGTCGGGGTGCTGGGCCGTGGAAGTGGTCGGGCTGGGCGGCCTAAAGTCGGGGTTAAGCCTAGCTAGGACCACGCGCCTTTGGGCCGCGCGGATGGGCGGGAAGTAGCGCCTGATGGCGGCGATGCCGGCGGGGTTATTTAAATTTAAGCGGTGGGTGCGGGCCCGGGCGGTGGACTGGTAAATCCAGACGTTTCCCAAATCGTCCGCGTGGATTACGCCCACGTGGTAGTAGGATAGGCCGCCCTTAAAGCGCCGATCGGGCTTGGAGATGGCAAAAAGGTAGAGGCCCTTAGGGAGGTTTTCGATTAGGTCGGGAAAGCCCGGCCCATTAATGTCCAGTCCCAGGCCCTCGGGCCGCCCGGCTTGGTTGGTTTGGTATTTGTCCGATTCGGGGGCCGGGATTAAATCCGCGAGAGTGGCCCCGGAGAGGTTCATTAGGATATCCAGGCCGTAGTCCCAATCGAGCCCCAGCTCGGAATCGGGGCCGGAATCGTCGTCTCGGTCAAAAATGGCCTGGGCGATGGAGACGTTGCGGCCGGTCAAATGCCTTACGGCCTCAAGCAAAAAGCCGCTGCAATTAAAGCCGGAGCCCTTAAGGACCGTTTCCGGCCGGTTCCAGGTGGCCCACTCGCCTTGGTCGTTAACCACCCCGTCCACCCTAAAAGGTATGCCGATGAAAGCCTGTAGGATCTCCTCGGCCTGGGCCCCCACGGGGTAAGCCTTGACCCCGGCCGGGAGGGGCACGGGCCTGGGCCCGGCCGCCGGACCGGTCTCCGGTCCGGTCTCCGGTCCTTGGGCCGCCTTGGGCGGGGCGCTTTGAGCCCAGGCCCCCATTTCGCCCATGGCCAGGGCGAGAATCATCATGGACAAAAGGATCTGGGCTAGGCGTTTGGTCATTTTAGCTTATACGTGAGCGACTTTCCGATCGTCATCGGACAATTGGCTATCGGAGTCCTCATCCTCCATGGTTTCCAAGGTCCTTTTTGGCCCCTTGGCTTTGGCGCCCTTGCGGACCTTGCTTTCCGCCACCCTGGGCTTCCTTTCTTTCTTATCGGCCGTGGCCGGTTGGGCTTGAGGGTTTGGCTCGGTGCAGAAATCCGAGAAGTACGGATGGTGCATCCAGTATAAAATACGCGCGCAGTTGGGGCAAGTTAATAATTTGTCATTCTTTTGCAGTTCGTTATAGAGCTGAGGCGGTATGCTTAGGCGACAAACGCGGCACATTCCCTGTACCACGGGGGAGAGGGCTTGCCCGTCGCGGTTTTGGGCGATGGTGTTGTATCTTGACATCATCGGGGCCGAGATGGTCGGGACGAGTACGGAGCGCTTGGCCTGGGCCTGGGCCTCTTCCCGGGCGCTTTCTTCCAGGGTCTTATTGATGTCGGCTTCCTTTTCCAGGAAAAGGGCCGTTTCCTCATCGATGTCGGAAACCAGCGGCGGGAGCAGGGCTTGGAGTTTTTCGGCCTCGGCCATGAAAACCAAAAGCTCGTCTTCCTTGGCGGCCAAACTCGCGGCGATGGTGTCGGCTTCCTTCATGATGGCCCGATACTCGTTATTGCTGCGGGTTTTTTTCTGCCGGCCCTGGTTGGTGGTTTTTCTAAGGGTCAGTTCCTCGATTACGCCTTCAAGCTCCTGGCGCCCGGCGGCGTTGGCGGCTAGTTTCGCGTCCAAAACGGCTTTTTCGGCTTCCAGGGCGGTGAGCTTTTCCCGGACGGCCTTGATTTTGTTGGGGCCGTCCTCGGCGTTTTGCCGACACGTTCTGATTTTGTTGTCTAAGTCTTGAAGGGTGATCAGTTTTAAAAGGTTATCCTGCACGTGAGACTCCAATGGACTGGTATTCTTAAGGCTTATGGCGGATCGAGGGCAGCTCGTCCAAAACGACGAACCCCACCTCGCCACAAGGAAGGGTGGCTTCTTTGATCAAATTGGCCAAGCGTAAAAATGACGGGTATTCCGACTCGAAATGACCCGCCAAAAAAACCGGCAGCCCCAGATCTTGGGCTAAAAGCGAATGGTGGTGGTTTATTTCCCCGGTGACGAAGAGATCGGCCCCGGCCTTTTTGGCGACTTGGATGAAATCGCCGCCCGAGCCGGGCAAGGTGGCCACAATCTTAACCCGCTCCGGCCCCGGCTTTCCGGCCCACAGGCCCGGCGTTTTTATTTTGTCGGATAAAAACCCATGCAACTCTTCCCCGCCCCGCTCCCGGTCCCAATGGCCGATGGCCCCAAAGCCGTCCGCGGGAACGCTTAGCCCATAAAACTCAAAAGCCGGCTCCTCGTAAGGATGCGCGGCTTTCACGGCTTGGGCTATTTGGTCTCTAAGGTGGGCGGGCAGGATCATTTCGAGTCGAAATTCTTCGGCGGTTTCGTCTTGCCCGGGGGTGCCCATAAAAGGTTTCGCGTCCAAGGGCACCTTAAAACCGCCTTGGCCGGGTGCCTTAAAGAAACAACCCTCGTATTTTCCGATTGTTCCCGCCCCGGCCCTAGCGGCCGCGTCCCTTATCTTGTCCTCAAAGCCCTTGGGGACAAAGGCCACGAGTTTTAAAAAACTTCGCTCGCCCATGGTTAGGGGCCTAACGTCCCGAAGCTCCATGACCTCGGCCAAGCGTTTGGCCACGTCGACCATGTCCCAGTTGGTATGGGCCGAAAGGATTGCCAAGTTATTGGCCAGGGCTAGAAAGGCTGGTTTGGTCAGGGGGTCGGAAGAAAGGAGGCGTTTGACGGGTTTGAAGATTAGGGGATGGTGGGTAATTAGGAGTTGGGCTTTTTCGTTTATGGCTTTTTGTATGGTGTCCAGACTCGCGTCCAAGGCCAGGGCCACCCGTTTTACCCTGGCCTCCGGGTCCCCGACTTGCAGTCCGGAGTTGTCCCAGCTTTCGGCCAAGTCCAGCGGGGCCAGGGCCTCGACCAGGTTAGCGAAATCCCTAACGCGCATGGCCGTGCCCCTTAAGTCGTTTGGCGCCGAGGCGATTGATTTTATCCAAGCGAAAACGGAATAACAATTTCCCACCCTAAGTTACGATTATTCGTCGCCGTTTGCCTTAATTCTCGGGGGCCAAAAACGCCCTTTGAACCAAAACTAAACCCCTTGTGGGGCAAGGGGTAGGCGAGTGATTCTTACTTGTGTCATCCCCTTGTTACCGATTATTACCGATGGGAGACCAGGGTCTTCCAAAAAGGCGACCCAGACGGCGCGTTTACTTTTTTCTTTTACGTTTATGGCTTAAAATCAAGCCTCAAAAACCCAATCGTCAGTTGCCGCGCCCAATTTCGTAACCGCCACTTTTGGCTTGGTTACCCCATAGGATACCTTAAAACTTCGCGCTTGTAAAGATCCCCCCAAACTCCCTCCAAGCCAATGGCCCGCCCAGGCCGAGATGAAAAACCCCTTGGTTTACAAGGGGCTTAGGCGCGAGATATCTCGATGGCCCATAAAAAGGGCTTGGTGGGCCCACCAGGAGTCGAACCTGGAACCTACCGGGTATGAGCCGGTGGCTCTGCCATTGAGCTATGGGCCCGCGCGAGAATGGCAGTAAAAAAAATTTTCGATCCAAAGTTTGACGGCCAAAGGGCGACTTTCAAACACCTTGCCTTTATATCACAATCGGCCCTTTGATTTCAACGGCCCTTTAACGCGAAAAATGCCCATAAAATAAACTTCTTTGTTTCCCGGCCCCCCGGGGGCCAAAACCCTTTAACGGCGCGGCTGACAAGCTCCCCTCCCCCAAAATCCGCTCCCAAAAACTCCCCCAAAAGATCCCCCAAAAACCACCCCAAACCCCCCCCGGGTGCGCCCGAAGGGCCGTTTGGGTGAGTT
>JAITLH010000393.1 GCA_031277995.1 Deltaproteobacteria bacterium | reverse complement strand
AGTCTTTGGGTAACTTGCAAAATTGGCGCCGTTCCCGTTCGTGGTTGGTTCGAGTTGGGGTTCATGGGGGGTGCTCTGATAGTTTCGAAACTTGGGCTTTAAACGGCCGGAAAGGGGGCTCAGAGGCCTTCCGATGGCTTTAAGGTATGTTTATGCCCGACATGGGCGCTTAGGGCCGCCGGGCTTATTTTGACCGTTTTATCCTGGCCGTATTGGGAACAAAGCCGCGAGGGAAATCATCCTTCGCGGCTTTGTTCGCGTAAGTTAGGGGCCATCGGGAGCTGGGAGAAACGGGCGGGCTAGGGGATTGGCTCGTTAGGGCCCTTGGCGCCAAGGGGGGGGTTTTGGAGCCAAGGGGTTTGTGGGTTGGGCGGCTACTGAAGCGCCCTGGAAAATAGCCGGGCTAGGGTGTCGGTCACCTTGTTTATGACGTTATCGTCGGGTAGGGTGAGGGTGATCTTGGGGCGTCCCTGCTCGTCTTTGGTAACTAAGCTTAGGAACATGTCCTTAAGGGAATCGGCCGGGGAGGGGGAGGGTTGGGCCTGGCCAGGGCCGTTATTATCCTGGGCGGCTTTTAGGAGGTCATCGCGGAGGCCATCGGGGCCGTCGGGGCCGTCGGGAGTTTTTTGGTCGGGTTCGGGGGGCGGCGCGAGTTCGGCCAAAAATTCAAAGACGGCCGAGATGAGTTTGCCTCCGACCTCGGAGAGTTTTTGGCGCCTGGCGTCGGGGCTGGTGGAAGCGGAGCTAGCGGATTGGTGGGTTTCGTCTTGTGGGCTAGGCTCGGGTTCGGGCTCCTTGATGGGTCTGTCGGGCCTGCGGCCCAAAAGAACCTCGAGGCGGTTTTTGAGGGCGTCGATGCCCGTGGACATTTCCACGAAATCGGTGTCATTTTCTAGGTCCAGGGTCGCCAGGGCCAGGGAGTTTTTGGCGCCCAGGAGTTCCAAAAGCCTTTCCTCGATGGTGTCGGCGGTTATCAAGAGGTAGACCTGGACCGGGCGGGTTTGGCCCATGCGATGGGCCCGGCCGATTCTTTGTTCGAGAATGGCCGGGTTCCAAGGCAGATCGAGGTTTATGACCGTGTCCGCGGCCTGGAGGTTTAAGCCGGTGGAACCGGCGTTGGTGGAGAGGAAGAACTTGACCTCCGGGTCGTCGGTAAAGGAACCAATGATGGCCTTCCTTTGGGTTTGGGGGATGCTGCCATCCAGGCGGGCCCACTTAACCTTGAGGCGGGAAAGAAGATCCTCAACCAGGTTAAGCATGTTGGTCCACTCGGAAAAAATGATGATCTTTCGGTCTTCCTCGCCGGTGAGCCTAACTAGAAGTTCCCAGAGTTCGGAAAGTTTCCCCGAGGAGTTGGGGCCGGTTTTGTCAACCAGGATGCTGGAATTGGCCGCGAGCCGGCACATCAAAAGGTGCTTTTTGAGCCTAAGGAAATCCATCTCGGTTAGGTAGGACTTACCGACGATGCGGCTTAGGGCTTTGAGGTTATGGTTATGGAGCGCGAGCTGTTCGTCCGTCGCCGGCACCCGGATGATCTCGGTTTGCCGGGGAGGAAGCTCCTTTATGACCTCGGAGCGAGTGCGCCTTAAAAACACCGGGGCCAGGGCGGTCTTGACCTCGTTTAGGCCCCGCCAGGCCAGGAGTTTTCCTTTCTCGTCGGTTTCTTTGTGGGCGTTTAGGAACCTAAAGGCCGGGCCCAGGAGCTGGTTATCGACGAGTTTTACCAAGGTGTAGAGTTCGGCCAAGCTATTTTCCAAAGGCGTTCCGGTAAGGATCAGGAGATAGCGGCTTTTGATTTCCTGGACGGCCTTATGGGAAACGGTTTCCCAGTTTTTTATGCGCTGGGCCTCGTCTAGGATTAGAAGATCCCAGTCGGAACGGGAGATGACGGAACTGTCGCGGCTAACCTGCTCATAGTTGCAGACGGTGAAAAAATCTTGGCCCGAGTATTGATGTTTTCTGTTTTGGGCCGTCCCCAAAACCAGCGAGGCCGAGCGGTTGGAAAACCTCTTGATCTCGTCTTGCCACTGGGATTTTAGGCTGGCCGGGCAGACGATGAGGACCTTTTGGACCCCGGATTCCCGGGCTAAGAACTCGGCCAGGCCCACGCCCTGGATGGTTTTGCCCAAACCCATGTCGTCGGCCAGGATGGCCCGGCCGGCTTGGGCGGCGAAAGCCACGCCGTCTAACTGGTAAGGGAGGAGTTCGGTTTTTAGAAGGGTGGTCCTAAGGGGATGGTTTTTGGGATCGCGGCGGATTTCTTGGGTTATCTTACCGACGCGCTCCCTATGCAAGGTCAGTTCGATATGTTCAAGGGCGTCGGGAAAGACCGTGACCGGGGCCCCGCTTCTTTCCAAGATGACCATGGCCCTTACGAAAGGACCCATCTGGGTTATGGGTTTACCCAAGAAATCCGCCAAGGCCCGTTTGGCTTCGCCGGAAAGGGTTTCGGGCGCCTGAACCCTTAAAGCCAAGGGCCTGGAGACGTAGTCAAGGTAGACCTCGACTTCAGTGGGCTTCCAGGGTTCGGGGTTGGGGAATTTTTTTAGGCGCTTTTGAACCATGGTCTCCACGGCCATGGTATGTTTGCAAAGCCCCAAGGTGTTGACTTTGAAATCGGGGCATTCGCAAAAAATCTTGCCTTTCTCCAAGCCCCTGACCGAGACCTTGTATCTGCGGCCGGTTTTGGGGTTATCGACCGAGTAATCCCCCCAGATGCCGCTTTTTGGATAAGAACTGACCTTGAGGTCATCGGCGATGACCCTCTCGCGCCTTTCGCTTATGGCCCGTTCCACGAGGTCTTCTTCTGAGAGTTTTTCCAAGGGAATCCTCTCGGGCGGGGGCGCGGCCAGTCCCAAAGCCATCTTCTCCTCGAGGATAAGCGACAAGGCCGCGGCCACGTGCTCGCAGCCCCGGGGCGAACAAAGGCCGCAAAGCGAACATTGGTAATCCAAGTGACCGTTGGGACCCGAAAGGAAAAAACTTACCCGGGCGTCAAAGACGTCCAGGGAGAATTCTTCGTCGGTAAAAAGGCAGTTATCCTCGATGTCCTCGTAAGAGAGCCCCTGGGAGAAATTGGACTTAAGCAGTTCCTTGCCTTGGGGCCCCAAGATCTTTGAGGCTTCCGAGAAAGTCAATCTCGAGAGACGATCCTTAAGGGTCAAATCGGCGGGGCTTTTTCGGCCTCTCCCGTTTTTGGCCGGCGTGTCAAGATCGCTCGCGGTTTTTTGGGCCGGTAGGTCGGAGGGTATGTCAACTCGGTGGGTCTTTTCGTAAGAAACGGGAAGCGATTTCCCATTGCCTTTCGAGATGGGGGCGGGACCGGGTAAACCGATGGGTAATCTAGGCATATCTCAGTAAGCCTTTTTAAGGTACGTAAAAAGATGGGATAATACTGGTAAAATTAAGGACGCGGAATGAATGGCCGATTAAGGCAAACTCTTCGCCGCGAAGGTGTTTTCAAAGCGATGTGAGAGGAAATTTTTATTTTTGAAATTGAAGCTTAGGCAAACCGTTTCCAATAAACTAGCTATTTGCTAACGACAGGTTGAAAAATCAAATTTTGGCTATATATTTATTTGATCTTAATCGGGTGGTATCGTAAAAAGCAAGAATAGCTTTTAAAACGTTGTTTGGAGTGACAACGTTAAAATATAGTTTACAAAAAAAACGGTCGGATAAAAATTAATCTCTGACGAGAAAAGAAAATACCATAAAAACAGAGATAGGTCAATAATTATTTAACTCAGACTTTCTCACTCCCAATCAAGCCTTAAACCCCAAGTTTTAGTAAATATTCTTAAGTTTTTCATTACAAATTTTAGGCCTTACTTTCTAATTCTTAGTTTACGTTCTGTTTTAGGGAAAAATTAACAATCGATCGGCAAATAGAACCTGACTATGCTCCGTAGCCTTGCCCCTTGGCCATATCGCGCCTAACCAATCGAGAATGTCCCATCGTTTGGCCCTTTTCATAACGGGCTAGCCGCGGGCCCAAGCGGGAAGGGTTTTCTGGCTTTTGCTCCCGGGATTGGCGGGAATCGGCTGGGTTTGGTCAATTTTTTGTAGTGTGAGGCGCGGGGAAGGTTTTAAAAGTGGTTATTTTGGGATCGGAGGGAAGGGCCCGCAAAGGGGTCTAATGGCCCCGTGGCGGGCTTTCGCGCCAGGGTGTGGGCTTTGAAGTGGGGCGAAAAAAATCGGCGGCTGGGCCAAGGGCGCCCGGCCGCCGGGGGGAATGATTCGTTGGGGAAAAAAGGCCGCGGTTTTTTTTCTACCAGCGGGCCCTCATGTGGTAGAGGATATCGACCTTGAGTTCCTCGGCTTGGGTGAAGATCAAAGCCCGTTCGGCCTTGACGTTTTTGACAAACTCTTGGTCCTTGATACTGGGCAGATTGATGTCAACGGAGAGCATGGCCGCCCGGATGGCGGCTTCCAAGATGATGGCCGAGACGCCGCAGTCGCTGATGGCGCCCTTGTTGCCAAAGGGGGCCAGCTTATGGGCTTCTTTCATGAGCTCCAAGCACTTGCGGCAGACGTTTAGGGGAGCCAGGGTGGCCTTTTGGCCGGCCGCCTGGATGGCCTCGCCCCGGGCCTTTTTCTGCTCGTCGGTGTCTTTGGGGAGCTTGAAGGTGGCCATGTACTCGTCGAAGGCCTGGATGTCACCCAAGGTCATGACCTTGAGGGCCTCGATGCCTTCCATGAAGGTCTTTAAAATGGCCTCGTTTTGCTCCTGGTATTCCTCATAGCCCTTCTTGCCCTTGGTTAAACTTGCCACCATGGCCCCCATGGAAGCGCCCAGGGTAGCCACCACGGCGGAAACGTTGCCGCCGCCGGGCACGTGGGCGCTGGAAGCGGCCACGGAAAGAAACTCGTTGATGGACATGTCGTAACTGATGTGGTGGGACATATGTTCTCTCTCATTGCCAAAGGGCGATCGTCGGTTTGCCCCGGCCTTGTGGGGCCGGGGCAAGGGTTTTGGTATTGGGGTTTGACGCGTTCGTTTCCGGGGAGCCAAGCC
>JAITLH010000318.1 GCA_031277995.1 Deltaproteobacteria bacterium | reverse complement strand
GTGATAAGGGCGTAGATGCCGGCCATGGCCAGCAAGGTGCCCATGACTTGGTACCAATCGACGGGCGGGCTTCCGGCGTCAGCCGTTCGCATGACCCCAAAAACCACCCAGGGCTGACGGCCAATCTCGGTCACGATCCAACCAAGTTCGGCGGCCAGGTACGGTACCGGAATCATGACGATGTAGACCCATAGGCCCCAGCCCAAGCTTGGGACAAAGCCCTTAATGATATAGGTCAAGATGGCCACGGCCAAAAGTAGGCAGCCCAAGCCCACCATGGTCCTAAAGGAAGCGAAAACCGGCCAAACGGGCGGCCTGTCTTCCTCGGGGATATCGTTTAGGCCGGTAATGGTGCTAGAAAAGCTGTTGGTGGCCAGAAAGCTCAAGGCGCCCGGGACGGGGAGGGCCTGGATGAGGTTCCCGTCTTCGGTGATGTTGGGAATGGTCAGTAAATACATGGGCGTATTGGGTTCGGTTTCCCAAACCGACTCCATGGCCGCGAACTTGGATTTTTGGTGTTCGGCGGTGACCTGGCCCAGCTGATGGCCAAAGAGGGCCGAGAGAATGGTGAAAATCAGGGCGAATCCGGAAGCCGTTTTAAAGGCCGTATGGAAGAAATCCACGTTTCGGCCCAAAAAGAAGTGCCAAGCGCAAACGCCCATGATTAAAAAGGAAGCCAGGACGAAGGCCCCGGATACCGTATGGAGGTACATATGCCATCCATAGGTGTTGGTCAAAACGTCGGTGAAACTGGCCAGTCTCGCGACCCCGTCGACTTCGGTATAGCCAACCGGGTTTTGCATAAAACCGTTGGCCAGCAAAATCCACAGGGCCGAAATGGTGCTGGCAAAGGCGACCAGCCAGATTGAGAAGCAGTGAAATTTTTTGGAGACCCTTTCCCAACCAAAGGCCCAAACGGCGATGAAAGTTGACTCCAAGAAAAAGGCGACCGTGGCCTCAATGGCCAAAAGGGAACCGAAAATGTCACCGACGTATTTCGAATAATTGGCCCAGTTGGTTCCGAATTGGAACTCCAAGGCGATGCCGGTCACCACGCCCAGGACGAAGTTAATCAAAAAAATTCGCCCCCAAAATTTGGCTTGTTTCTTGTAAATTTCGTTGCCGCTTCTGACGTATTTGGTCTCCATCCACGCGGTGTAGAAAGAGAGCCCTATGGTCAAGGGAACGAACAAGAAGTGAACGGCCGTGGCCAGGGCGAATTGCAACCTGGAAAGAATTACAGGGTCCATCAGGATCCTCCACGCGAGGTTAAAGAACGTTAAACGACCTCCCCCAACCCAAACGTCGGGGATACCTTAAGGTTATGATATCGGCTTTGGAAAAAACCCTAAGCCCAAGGGGCCAAAAAGCGCCCGGGAACTTGGCTTTCCAAGTGGCGAATAACGGTACTGAAATAAGGCAAAACTTAGGGTAAGCCCAACCCGGGTCAACTGACCGGGTTGGCGTTTCCGGACCAGCCCGGTGAGTTGCCAAAAAAACCATGGGCCAATTATAAGCTGTTTTCAAAAGTGAGTCAACATGAAAAACAATTGATTTAAAGGCCTTGCCTAACTTGCGGCTATTTATTGACAAAATTTTTTGGGCCAAGCCCAAGAGCGCCCCGGAAAGGCCCATTCCCAGGGGTCCAAGTCTTTGATTGACGATAAAACACTAAAGAAACTAAAAAAAGCTCTCGTTTTCTGGCTTTTTAGCAAAATTAGTGGCAAGATAAATCGCGAGTTTGTCAAAGGCGCATATTTAGTTGAACGGTTCAGCGATTTTTGGGCCCATTGAGCGCGGAAAAAAACCCCCTGGCTGTCAATTTACCGCAACCCAGTCAGCGCTTTTTGGCCCCTCTCGGGGGCGGCCAAAAAGAGCGGGGCTTTTGGGCCAGGGGCCTTACGGGCCCTCGCGACAAAGGCTAAAAATTTCCTGGGCTTAGCCCAAAAAGCCAAACTTAGGGAAAAAATCGCGTCTTGATTATTTTTTGGAAAAGTCGTAACTTAAAATACGATTTTTGGTTTTGACCTGACGGTCATGGGCCCCTAGCCTGCCCGGTCCCATACCTCTAAATTTCAAGCTAATCATATATTTTTCAAAAAAAACTTCAATTTTAGTAAAATAAAAGTAAATTACTTGAAAAGATAGCGTTATCTTTTTTAGTAACCATTGTTTTATCATCTTTTTATCATCAATTTAACATTCTTTAACCGCGGGTAAGGTATGACAGCAGATTTAACCGACAAAATCGTTTTATTGGGAGACAGTCTTACCGAATATTGGAATTGGTCAGAATTGACCAATAAACTCCAGGTGGTAAACCAAGGCATCGGCGGGGACACCAGCATGGGGCTCCTATCGAGGGTCGGCTACGCCGCCGATTTACGGCCCAAAGTCATTTCCCTCCAGGTGGGCATAAACGATCTTAGCCAGGGCCTCGAGCCAAGCGAGATCGCCGATAATCATTTACTCATCTGGAAAGAAATAAATAAGAAAACCCCCCAAACCCACCTGATCGTAAGCTCGCTCATGCCCATAAGGCTCGATAGGCTAGGTTGGGCCAGCGACACCCTCCATAACGGGCGGGTCCGGAAAACCAACGAGATTTTGAAGGCCAATTACCTAAAAGTCAAAAACGGCCAGGCCGGCGATCTTAGGTTCGAACGCGGCCTTAGCTGGCTCGATCTCTACTCGCTTTGCGCGGACCTAGAGGGCGAACTCCCGGCCCACATGACCGACGACGGGGTTCATCTCACTTGGTCGGCTTACTGGACCTGGACCGAGGCCCTAAAACGCCACCTGGCCTCGATCATGGATTAAGCTTAATCCATGGCCGAGGCCGGTTTTTTTTTAAAGCGCCGAAAGCGCCTAAAGCGCCTAAAGAGCCGAAACGAATTTTTGGGGTCTTAGGACCTGACGGCCACCAAGTCCGGCTGGCCGGTTCTCTCCAAGACGCTGTTCCACAGTTCGCCTTTGGGATCGACCTTTTTGCGCTCGGACACGGCCATGGCGATGGGGACGTGGACGAAGTGGTCATTCCACTGGCCGATGAGGATGTCGGTTTTCCCGGCCATGGCGGCGTGGACGGCCTTTTGGCCCAAAAAGGAGCAAAAGACCTGGTCGCTGGAGTTAGCCGGGGCGCTGCGGATGATGTAGCTGGGATCGATGTATTTGAGATTAAGTTCCTGTTTGATTTGCTTAAAGTAGTTTTTGATCTCGTCGGCCAGGTAGGTGCCGATGTCTTTGTAGCGAACGTTTCCGGAGGCGTCTTTGACCGAGTCGTCCCGGGCGAAAAACTTTTGCCCGGCCCCTTCGGCCACGACGATGACCGCGTGGCCCCGGGCCTTTAAACGCTCGTGTAACCTGGCCAGCAAGGCCCCCGGCCCCTCGATGTCGAAATCCACCTCGGGGATTAGGACAAAGTTGGCGTCTCCCCTGGCCAAGGCGGCCGTGGAGGCGATAAAGCCGCTGTCGCGGCCCATGAGTTTTACCAAACCCACGCCCCAGGGCGCCCCCAGGGCCTCGGTATGGGCGCTCCTAATGACCTCGGTCGCGATGGCCACGGCCGTCTCGAAACCAAAGGAGCGGGAAACCAGGCTAATGTCGTTATCGATGGTCTTGGGGATGCCGATGATGGAGATTTTTAGGTTCCGGTTTTTTATCTCCTCGCAAATGGCGTGGGCCCCCCTTAACGTCCCGTCGCCGCCTATGCAAAAGAGGATATTCATGTTAAGGCGCTCCAAGGAGTCCACCAGATCCTCGATGGACTGGTTACCCCTAGACGATCCCAGTATGGTCCCGCCAAACTGATGGATCTCGGCCACTTCCGAGGGATCGAGCCTAATAAGTTCCCGCCCAAAGGAGGGAATGAGGCCCTGGTAACCGTACTTGATGCCCAAAATATTCCGCACCCGGTAACGGTAATAAAGGGTCAAGACCAAGGAACGGATGACGTCGTTTAGCCCCGGGCATAGGCCCCCGGCCGTGAGGATCCCGGCCCTGACCTTGGAGGGATCAAAGTAGATCTTCCTGCGGGCCCCGGCCTGCTCAAAACTGGGGGGTTCTTTGTCCTCGGCCTTGAAGCGCTGGAAGGTATCCAAGGTGGCCTCCATGACGATTCTCTGGCCGTCGTCGGTAAAGGCGTCCCAGGCTATCGTTTCGTCGTTTTCCTCGCCGCCGATTAAGGAGCTTAAAAGGGGCGACTTGATCTTGGTTGGGCCCAGGCTCTCAACCTCCAAAACCGGTTTGCTTAAAAGATTCTTCTTTGGCATTTCTCACCTCAAAGGCCTTTTGGAATTGATCCAAGCCTCCACCGTTACTGAAAATCCATTTCACAATATAACTCACAAAAAATAAGTCTTCAAGCTAAAAAAACACGTAATAATTAACGAATTTTTAACATATTAATGAAATTTTATCCAAGTTTTACAGCTAAAAACATCTCCGCCGCCAATCTAATTAAAACTAATTTACAAAATAACCCATTCTTTTTTGACCATCTTCCCACCTTAATCCAGCCCAATCAAATTAATTATCACTTTTTAAATCCACTTCTCCCCTCGCCCCCTCGGCCGCTAACCCTTACTCCCACCTTAAGTTAGGCCCAATTCGCCAGCGGGCGCCCGGGCCCAGACCAAGGGCTACCACCCTACCGACCCATGGGCCCGCCAGCGCTCCCAGACCCCCTGGTGGCCGTTTAAAGGGCCAGTCGAGGGGGGACCGGAGGTCGCCCGCCTAAACCCGCCTGGGTCCTGGCGGGCTTAGGCCTAGGGCCCGTGGCCAGGGGCCCGGGAAAATTTTTGGCCATTTTGGGAAAAAATCAAGTTAAGTACCATCAAAAATTAAAAACGGAAAATATCAATAAGGCCATTTAATTCATCAAACTAACAATCGATAAAAAACTAATCAAAAGCGAAAAAATTTAAGTTAAAATATGGTCGATTTAAGGTCAAATTTAGGATTCTTGGTCCGAGGCGGCGGTTTTGGGGCCCTCATCGGGCCCGTCTCGGTACCGGCTTAGGTAGGTCAGAAGCTCGTTTAGCCAGATTTTGTGGCCCGCCTTGGTTAAGTGGATTCCGTCAAAGGTCAGGGCCTTGGGTAAACTTTGATCCGGGCCGGTCAGGGGCGTGTAGAGATCGATAAACTCCAGCTTTTCCTCGGCGGCCTTGGCGGCCAAGAGATTGTTGACGTTTCTGATGGTCTGGTTTACCCCGGCCTTGGTCCTTTTATACATCCGCTCGTTTATGGGAATGAGCGAGCAGACGATGATTCTGACGTTGGGCAAAGAACTTTTGAGTTTTTCCCAAATGGCCGCGTGGCCGTCGATGATCTGGCTTATTTTCTTTACGTGGCCAAGATCGTTTATCCCCACCTGCAAGAAAACCACGTCCGGTTTAGCCGAGATAACCGCGTCGAGCCTATTAAGTATTTGGGTATACCCGTCGCCGGTAATCCCCTCGTTTATGACCTTGGCGTTTTCGTCCAAATCGTCCCAAACGCCCCCGGCCGTCAAACTGTCCCCTAACATGACGATGGTTCTGGGCGCCCCGACCTGGGAGGGGCGATCTTCCAGGGCGGCGGAGGTAAGGTCCTGACCTCCCGCTTGGCCGCCGGCCGGGCTAACGGCCGGGCCGCTAACGACGGGGCTGACAACGGGGTTTTCGTCCGGGGGCGGGGCCTTTAAACCCTCGGCCCAGGCCGGGGAGAGGGCCAGAAAAAAAATAAGCGGGAAGAAAAAGAGCGCTAGCGAGGCGGGGAAGGCGAGTTCGGCCTTTGCCAAACTCGCCTTGGCCGTAAAATAATGTCCGAGCATAAATCATAAACCCGCGGTCACCCGGATTTGGGCCCTTAGGGAGGCCAAGAATTTTTCTTGGGCTTGGAGGGCTTTTTTCGGGGCTTTCGATTCGCGCTCAGCCGTCCCCTTCTCCCTTTGGCCTTTGAACGTTATTGGGCCCCGGTGGGTTGGAACCTGGGCTGGGCGCCTGGTGGTTGGATGGTTTGTCCGGGGGGATCTCGCCCGGAGGTAGGGGTGGAGACTTGCCGTTTACGCCGTTTGGCGACACCTGGAGAACGTGCCGGTAACAGTAAACGGCGATGGGGACGCCCAGGAGCATGCCCCAAATTCCCATCAAGCTATGGGCGATGTAGAGAATCATCAGGGTGAGAACGGGGTTAATTCTCATAACCGCCGAAATGATCCTGGGATTTAAGATATAGGCCTCGACCACGTGGACGATGACGATTAGCACCAAAACGGCCAGGACCATTTTGAGGCCGCCAACGTTTAGGGCCACCAGCATGATGGGAATGGAAGAAATAATCACGCCCAAAACGGGAATGAGGCCGCAAAGAAAGACCACGAAGGACAAAAGGGCCGTGGTGCCGGTCCCGATAAAGATCAAACCAATAAGGGTCAAGGTGGTGTTTATGCAAGAGATTAGGATCTGGGCCCGAAAGTTTTCCCCGACGACTTGGGAGAACTTAACCACGCTCGAAGCCGTTTCCTTATAGATTTCCCCTAGCTTTGAGCGCTTTAGGGAAACGAATTTTTTCATCAGTTCCGGCAGATCGAGCATGATCAAAAAACTAAAGAGCATGGAAATGAAAAACCAGGTGACGTAATGCCAAGCCTGCTCCAAGCCCACCAGGGCCAGGGAAGCGGCCTTGTTTATGACCTTTTCAAAGGTCAGGGCGTCTTTGATTCGCTCGATGGGCTGGGCCAGATTGGGATTGTCCTGGGTTATGTCGTCCAAAAGGCCTTCCACGTTATTTAGGGTTTGGGGCAGTTGGGCCGTAAACCTCGTGGCCTCGCCGTAAATCTTAGGCAAGCCGTAAATTAAAAACGAAACGATGCCCAGCAAAAAAATTATGTAAAGCATGATCACGAGAAATTTTCTCTTTTGCTTGGTTAAGCGGTGGAGTTTACTGGTGATACCATGCGTGATGAAGCACATGACGAAAGTCAAGAAGAATAGGCCGAACATCTCCCGCATCATGTAGATGAGGGTAAAAAAAGCCGCCCAAATAAGAATTACCCTATTGGTCCTGGCAAATTCGAGGATATTAAACTGCATTCTCTAGCCTTTGGATAAATGCCGTAAGCCCAGGGGACCAAAGCCGGGACCGAATTTAGCCAATGAAATCCCGATAAACGCTTACGGCGCTAAATATACCAGCAAATACTCGAAAATCAATAGGCAATTTAGGGGAATTATATTGGGGGGTAATCTTTGATGGGGAGTCTATCTGACGAGAGGGAGGTTTTGACAAAAAAAAGAAAACCCAAGATCTAAACAGATAAACTCAAAACAGATAATTACATAACAAACTATAATTCCAACAATATTCGCTGACTATTTAATTTTTATCTTTCTATAAAATTATCCCTAACATACCAATTTTATTAGGTCATTGGTTAAAAAAAAGACAATCTCAAAAAACCCTAACCTCTTTTTACGTTCTTTATCGCCAAAATTCCAAAGGCCCGGGTTTAATTTCCCAGCCGTTTGATTACGGCCACGCGCGCGGCCATGATCAAAGGGCTGGAACCTAAGCTAGGAACCTAGGCTAGGATCCTAATGGTGGTTGCCTTATCGAGAATCGTCCCTGGCCAATAAACGAGCCAATGGACGAGGCCAATGGACGAGGCCTTTTGGGATTGGCCCCACGGGTCAGATGACCCGGTTAATGACCACCCCGGCCGAGGCCTGGTCGGCGATTTGGGCCACCTGCCCCAAGGCGTTGTAATTTTTAGGGAGGTAATCGCCGGCGTGGTAATTGCTTTGGGCGTCGGCCAAGGCGCTGTAATTTTGCTTGGTCAAGTCCGGTATGTGTTCGTTTAGATGGCGTCCGGCCGTAACCGGGGCGATCTGGTGCGACAAATAAGTCGTTCTTTGCATGGGCCCCACGGTATTGTGGGCCATGGCCTGGGCTTCGCTGCGGGTCAGATACTGGGTAACGTTGGTCCGCTCGCTATGGAGGGCCATCTTGTAAGAGGCCGCCGCCCAAATGGAGGCTATGTTTCCGCGATTGACTGGTCCGATCATTTTGGGCGCCTCCTTTCCAAGTCAATTCTACCACACTCGGGACTAAAAATCCCCCGTAGCGTTCCCGCGCTTTCGCGCCTAAATCCCCCTTGCGTTTCCCCATGTTACCATAGGCCTTAGGTTTATGCCCAAACGAACATTTTTTCTTTTAATCGCTAAGATTATTTGCTAACATGCCCTTAACCAAACATCATGAAGATGTCCCGGGAGGGCAAAAAACCGGCCCGCCAAGGTTACCCCGTCGTAATGTATTTAGGTCATGAAGGCCGCGCCCAAGGATGCGTTTTCGCGTTCCGGGCGCGGCCTTTTTTTTGCGCCCAAGGGCCAAGGACGCGGGCTAGTGGCCAAGGCCGCGGGCCCGCGGCCAAGGGCCGACCCGAGTTCCGAAAGGGGAATGGGAACCAAGGCGATCGGGAGCGGCCAGGTTTTTGGCCAGGTTTGGGGCTTGGGGTTTGGTTGGCGTTTTTTCCCGCCTGATTTTTTTTTTACAACTTACCTTTGGCGGCTTTCGTGGGCCGCCGGCTTGGGGTCAATCGTGGGCGCGTATGGTCGTCTTTTAAGGTACGTTTCGGAGATTAAGTTTGAGATCGCGGGTAAGGTATTAATCGGCTTACTTATTTCGGCGACTTATATCATCCAGGCCCTGGCCATGGCCAAGACCGTCTCGGGGGTATTTGGGGGGGCCAGGTGGGTAGAAGTCTTTTCCCTACTACTCGTCGCCGCCTTGGCCGTCATCGCCCGGGGGTTTTTGGTTAGGTTTTACGAGATTTACACCAAGGTCATCGCCGCCAAGATCAAAACCAAATTTCGCCTGATGATCTTTGACAAGATCTTAAGGCTGGGCCCGGGGTTTTTAAACGACAAGCGCAGCGGGCGGATTCAATCCCTGGTTTTGGACGGGATTGAATCCCTGGAGCCGTTTTTGGTCAATTACGTTCCGCAGATAATCACCATCGCCATCTCGGGCTTGGCCATTGGCCTCTACCTGGCCACGCTTGACTTAATGACCGGGGCCGTGGCCATAGGCTCGATGATCCTTTGCGTCGGGGTTCCCTATTTGACCGTCCCTTTGGTCAGTAAAAG
>JAITLH010000284.1 GCA_031277995.1 Deltaproteobacteria bacterium | reverse complement strand
AACACTATTTCGATACCCCCGATAAAAAATCGCTATTGTCCTTGCCCCAAACGTCCTAAAATTGGCCCCAAAATGGGCCCCAAAATGGGCCCCAAAATGGGGCCGAAAAGGCTTGGTTGGCTTGTTTGGTTTGGCGCCCTTGGTTGGCCGATTGGTTTTGATTTTCTTGGTTGGCTGACCTTTTGCCCAAAAACGCGTTCGAGAGGCATTAACCGTTGGCCATATGCCCCTTGGTTAACCTTGGTTAACCTAGTTTAACTTTGTTTAATCTTGTTTTTCAGTTTAGTTAATTTTTTACTCATTTAAATATAATTAAAATTGACGAATTAAGTTGTTATTGACGTTTTTTTGCGTAACGAATAAATTTAAAAGTCATTATCCATGGTCACGAAGGCCATCTTTTTTCCGCGTTACGGGAAAAGGGTGGTTTTTTTTGGCCCCATGAATTCCAACCCGCGCGCTTGGGCGATGGCTTAAGGGCTTTCGCCTAAGCGGAAAAGCCAAAAGGAAGGCGATTAATGGAAGCCGAGGAAAAGCTCCTAAAAAACTGGACCAACGGTTCGGCCAATTACAGTTCCATAATCCAAGAAGAATTAAGCGGGCCCGAGGCAAGCGCTTGGCATGATCTCATCTCGGAAAACATCCCCGACCGTAAGCCCTTAAAGGTTTTGGACGTGGGGACCGGGCCGGGGTTTTTCGCCATAATCCTGACCCAAGCCGGTCACGAGGTTACGGCCATTGATTGCACCCAGGCCATGTTGGCCGAGGCCAAAAAAAACGCGGCGGGGCGAAACTTGGAGATAAACTTCCAGGAGGCCGATTCCCACGATTTGCCTTTTGAAACGGGCAGTTTCGATCTGGCGATTAGCCGAAACGTGGCTTGGACCTTAATCGACGCCCAAAAGGCTTACGGTGAGTGGCATAGGGTACTTAACGATAACGGGAGGACGCTTATCTTTGACGCCAATTGGAACCATCATCTTTTTAACGAGGATTATCGAATGGCCCATGAGCGGGATCTAGCCGAGTTCCGACAACTCTACCCCTATAAGGAACCCCATCCCATGACCACGGAGATGATCGACTATCGAAAAAGCATGCCCCAGTGCGCCCGGGTTAGGCCGGCCTGGGACATTGGCGCCTTAATAAAGGCCGGTTTCGATACCGTCTACGTCGATACCAACGTTGGCCCCAGGGTTTATGACCAAGCCACCTTATTGATATACCGTACCTATCCAATGTTCATGCTGGTGGCCGCGAAAAGGCCAAATTAAGGTTCATGTTCGCCAAGGCCGATTTGATTAAAAACCCTTTTAATCAAAATATGTTATTTTAGTCGCCTAAGGCTCGGCATGGTTTTGCCGGGCCTTAGCCGATCTTGGGCTGGGCTTTGGGGCGTGATTTTGGGGGGCGTGACTTTGGGGACGATCTTTTGGGCGGATCTTTGGCGGGGAATTTTGGACGGGGCGATCGTTGGGCGTTTTTTTTGGGGCGGTTTTTTGGGCAGATTTTTTTTGGGGCCGATTTATTTTGGCCCTAGGGGCAGAGGCGGTTTATGGGGTCAAATAGGCTGGGTTTGTTGCGCACGTCACGGTAGGGTTGGATGGTTTTGGGGTGGCCGGTACTTTTATTGAGGGACTCAAGGGCGGCCAGGACCCGGGCTTGGGCTTTTTTGTCGTTTAGGGCCGTCCAGAGGTAGAAGGCCCGATCGAGGCTGGCGGCGGCCAAAAGGGGGCGGTCGGTTTTGGTTTGCAGCCCGGCCAGGGTTTCCAGGTCCTGGGCGATGCCAATCTGGTTTTCGTTTTTGCGATCCAGGGCCAGGGCTTGGTCGAGGTAGGTTTCGGCCTGGGCGTCGTTTCCTTCGGCGAGGGCCTTTAGGGCGGCCAGGTTAAAGGCGTCGGCCATGGCCGATTCGGGGGCGTTGGGGTTTTGGGCTTGGGCCAAGGCCAGCTCGGTTTGGGCTTGAAACTGGGCCTGGTCGTTTGAGGCCAGGGCCAGCCTGGCTAAGTTGCAGTGGTAGAGGACGGGGTTAAGGGACTTTTTTTGGGCTTCCTCGATGGCCCGGTTCCAAAGTTCCTTGGCGTCCTGGGGGCGGTTGGCCTTAAGGGCCAATAAACCAAGGTTTCCCAAAACGCTGTCTATTTCCGGGTTTTGGTCCTGGGCCATGGATAACTCTAAGGCTTGCTGGAGGGAAAGGGCCGCTTGGTTAAGCTGGTTTTGGGATATTTGGGCCGCTCCCTTGGCGTTTAAGGATTTTATGATTAAGGGCACGTCGTCTGAGAGCCTGGCCTGCTCCAAGCCCAGTTCAAAGTAGCGGGTGGCCTCGGCCGGGCAACCCCTTTGAAACCAGTGGTTCCCCCGTCCCAGGGCGTCTTTGGCCTCGGCCAGGTGAAAGGGATCCTCGGGCGGCATGGGACCCCCGCAGCCGGAGACCAAAAGGGCCAAGCCTAAGGACATGAGTATGATAGGCCGCCAAAGCGCCGCGAAGACGGGGGGCTTGGAAGCCTTAACCGGTTGGGATTTTGCCATCATGATCATGAAACTTAGCCACCAAGGTATATTGTTCATAGCCCCAGACCGTGGCCTGGCCCTTGGCCATGGCCAGGGATTGGGGGCCCGGTTTTACCGGGCCGGGAGGGTCAAGGCGTCCGGGGGCGCGTCCGGGCTTAGGTTGCCGCGGATCAAAAAGTTCTTTTTGACCGAATCGAGGACTTGGTTGACGTCCCTTAAGCCTTCCCTGGCCCCCCTGGCCACTTCGGGAAAGGAGGTGGTCCCCGATTCAATCTGGCTTAGTATGCGGTCGATCTTATTGGTCATGTTGGGTAGGTCGCGGTTTAGGGTGCTGGCCGAGGCGTTTAGGCTTTCGCTTACCCCGCGAAGTTCCTTTAGTAAACTTAAAATCTCGTTGTAGACGTCATCGTGGGTAAAAAGCTGGCCAACCAAGCCTTCGCCGGAAGCCACCTGGCCGGAAATTCTCTGGAGGTTACCCATGGTGCCCAAAATGGGCCCCTGGGAGTCCTGGAGCTGGTAAGTTAGGCTAGTCAAATTGTCCATGATCTCTTCAAACTGGGCCAGCTTGTCTCTAAGTTTCAAGGTGGCCACGATGTCATCGACCGTGGTCGGATCCTCGGCCGGGATCTGGCCGCCGTCCGGTATGGGTAAACTCTCGGCGCTCCCTGGCAAGATCTCTATATATTCTTTACCGATGAGGGTGGGGCTTTTGATATTGGCCAAACTGTCGCCCTTTATTTTTGGCGAGTATTCGCTTTGGACAATAAGCCGCATGATGACGTTATTGGTTGGGGTGATCTCCAGGCTCTTGACCCGTCCGATGTCGATTTGGAGAAATTTAATCTTGACGCCGGGCAAGATCCCATAGCCCTCATGGTAAAGGACGAAATAATCGGTGTAGCTTTGAAACCAGTCCCGGCCAACCCCAACCAAGATCATGACCGTCAGGAGAAAGGTAAAGCAGCAAAACAAGATAAAACCGGCTATTTTTTCGGCCGTTGAGTAAGGAAGTTTCATGGCTAACCGTTCGCGCCCAGGGAAAGGTTATTGGGGAAAAATTACGCGACAAAAAAATTTTTTATTGGCCAAATGGTTCCGATTGGGGTTTCGAGCCCGGAAAGGCGACTCGCGCCAAATAAAACAAAACGGGGGGGCCGGCAAGGTCCAAGGTCCAGGGCCCAGGGTTAAAGGCCAAAGGCCAAACGAAAAAGTCGGCCAAGTTTTTGAACTGACCCAAGGCCAAAGGCGGAGGCCGGGAATCGGTTAACCGACAATTTCAGACCCCTCGAAAACGGGCCCGTAAACGGGCGGATTTGGCCCTGGGAGGCCTTCGGACAACGGATTGGAATATTTATGGGGGTCGGCGTTTCGAAGCGCCCTGAGGGGCCAAAATGACCGTTTATACCCCAAGCCGAAACGGGACCGGAGCCGGCCCCTCGGCCAAAACCCAGCCTTTGGGGGCCCGGTAAAAAAATTTCCCGGCTAACCGCTTCCCAGTGGTTAAGGGTTAATTTAGGGCAATCACCCGATCGAAACCCCGGTTTTGGTAAGGCGAGTTTTGGTGGCCCAGGATAAGTAAGCCCGCTCCACTAGGCAATGCCTTATCTTTAAGGGTTTCAAAAACTTTGTCAAAAAGAAGGGGCCCCAAAAGGGTTACGGGCCTATCCAAAACGTAAAGGCCCGGCCGCCTGGAAATGGCCGCGGCCATATGGGAAACGTATTTGGTCGGGCCGGTTAGTTGGTCGGTCGCGAGATTGGCCAGGGGGGTTAAGCCCAACCATTCCAAGGTCTCCAAGGCCCTGGCCATGACCTTGGCCGGCGCGCAATCTTGATTATACTCCAATTCGAAACATAAACTCTCAAGCAAGGTGACGTTGGCCAAAAATCGGCATTCCCGTGAAACCAAGGCGATCCGGCGATAAAAATTCAGCGTCTCTTGAAAAGCCCCCAGCGGGGGTTTTTTTTGGCCAAACCAGGTGGTTTCCCTCTGGGTTGGCGACTGGCCCGAGGCCAATAGGGCCAGGTACGATAGGATCTGGTCATCCTGGCTTTGGATTAAGATCGCCTGGCCGGGCTTAATCTCAAGGTCGGGGAGGTCCACGGTCTTGGAATCGCTCGTGAGGGCCGTAAGGTTTAGCCAAGTAAAAACCGGCGGGAGATCCTTTGCCATGTCCTTAAAAGCGCGATCGGGCCCGGGGTCGGCGGCTTTTTGGAGGTCAATGGGGCTGGCTTCATTGACGCCAGATTCACTGACGCCAGTTTCATGGGGGCCAGTTTCATGGGGGGCCAGGGCCGCGGCCAGGGCCGTGGGCTGGGACGCGGCCTTTGACGCGGGTTGGTCGGGTTTTTTGGGGGTGGGTTTAGGCATAAAAAACCGTTACCAAGACCCCGGCCAGGGTTCCGTAGAAAAAGGCCTCGGTCATGGCCCTTCTGGTCGCGCCGGGCATGCGTTTGAAGGCGCCCTCCTCGATTTGGAAGGCGTTGTAAACGCAGTAATAGGCCAAAACGGAGCTGGTTAGTAAGACCTTAACCAGTAGAAGGACGATTTTGTAAGGCTCCAGGGCCAAAAATAAGTCGGCTAGGTACTCAACCAAAGGTAAATCAATGGCTTGGGTAATGCCCCAAAAGGCCCCCATGAAAGAAAAAACGTTTATTATTAGCATCAAGCCCGGAAAGGACAGTATGACGGCCAGTATCCTGGGCTGGCCCAGGACCCGTTCGGGGGCTATGCCCATCAAGGTCAGGGTTTTAAAATCCCCGGCGCATTTCATGAAAGCCACTTCCATGGCCATCGAGCCGCAATAGCTCATGATAAGAACCATGGTCGTGAGTATGGGAGTGATTTCTTGGAGGTGGACGGTGATTAATAAGCCCGAGAGCATGGTGGAGCCGGGAACGTTTTCCAGGACCCCAAACCAGATGACGGTCCAAAGCCAGCCCATCATCAGGCCAAAGATGGCCAAAAGTAGCGTGGATCTTCTAAAAATCTCCAGGACCTGGAATAAGATCAGTTTTCTGATTAGCCTTTTTTGGGACGGGTGAGCAAAAAGGCCCCGGTAAGCCAATAAGACGAAACGGCCGGCCAGGGCGGCTTGGTCCTGGCGCCGATAGACCCAGTTTTTAAAGGCCCGGCCCATGAGGCCCAGAAAATTATGGAGCCGTTTCTCTCTTTCCAAAATCACCCCGCCTTTTGGCTTGGGCCAAACGGCCCAAGCCCTGGAGCCAAAAAGGCCGCCGGGGCGGCCTTGGGGCTATTTTTAGAGGGGAACTTCGACGGTGGTTTCGCCCGCGGCCGTTTTGAAGGATAGGTTAAGCCTTTTGGGC
The DNA here is from genome assembly GCA_031277995.1 of Deltaproteobacteria bacterium. Lineage (GTDB taxonomy): Bacteria > Desulfobacterota > Desulfarculia > Adiutricales > Adiutricaceae > JAIRNQ01. The sequence continues at coordinate 1,348 of JAITLH010000284.1, read as the reverse complement.
TGGGCGGCTTCGGCCGGAAAATAAAGTAAGCCGTTAACCGTTTCCCCGGCGTTGATGGTGGCGTGGTCGATATTGCGGGTGGAAAAATCCCTCTGGATATCCCCGGCGTCGGAAGTGTCCGTTCCGGCCTGGGCGATGGAACTGGTAACCCCAACGGCGGCGCCCACGGCCGCCCCTTTGCCGGCGGCTTCGGCCACGGACGATCCGCTGGCCACGCCAATAGCGGCGCCCAATACGCCCCCGGCCAGGCCCCAAAGCAGGGTGCGCCTTAGGCCTTGGTCACCGGAAAGACCGCCCGAGGTATGCTCGTCTATTCTTCTCACGACCACGTCCGAGGGGAGGACCTCCCACAAAAGGCCTTCGGCGTCAAGCAAATTGGCCTTGGATAAGACCAAAGCCCCTTGGGGCAAATTGTTTCTCACGGCCAACTGGACCGGAATGACCCCGGCTTTTTTTATGTCAAAGCCAAAAAACTTAACCACTTCCTTGGAATCGTAGATGGCGTGGGCCGCCACCAAACCGCCGCTAAAGGGTACGCGGTTTTCGAATCCCTCCAGGGATCTTACCGGGACGGGTTTAAATTCATAGCGGGGGGCGCAGGCGGCGGTGGCCAGCATGACGGCCAATAAGACCATGACGGGCAGCGATTTAAATTTCTTTAACATTTTCGAAAACTCCTAAAGAAAGCCCAAAAAGACCCCGCCCGTACCGCCCCTGGCCTTTTGAAAGCTTGAAAGGGAGGTAAACCTGGGAGCCATCGTGGGCTTAAAAAACCATAATGATACTAATTTGATGATAACGTTCGTTCCTTAACGTGGCCATTTTTAAAAAAAATACCATACAAGGGTATCGCGTTTCGCCTAACACGGCGTTTTACTTAGCGCTTACAAAAAAAAAATTCTTTTTAGCCAATTATTTAGCTTAATGAAAATTTTCGCGATCAAACAAGTTGACTGTCAAGATATTTAACCAGGGCTTTCTTCTTTTTAATAGCTATAAAGCTCTAACATATAGAAAAATATCTAAATTATTAGGCTTATGGTCTCAGCGCTTCAGGGCCAACGTTAGCGTTATCGAAAAATTTAAACCATATGGCGATCCATATGGTTAATAAACTCATAAAAAGTTAAACTAAAAAAATAAAATAAATTAAAAGAATACCTTAGGTTAATCTACGAAATATTCGTTTAGCCTTAGGAGTCACGACGTTAGTTAAAAAACTAATTTTAGTCTACTTAAATTAGTCGATTTGGGCCGGATTTTTTTGGGCCCGGTTTAGTGGGCCAAGTGTTCTGGGCCGGTTTTTATGGGCCCGGTTTAGTGGGCCAAGTATTCTGGGCCGGTTTTT
>JAITLH010000181.1 GCA_031277995.1 Deltaproteobacteria bacterium | reverse complement strand
CGGGAAAAGGATAAGCTTGGCGAGCGCGAATTGCCGGAAGGGGCTTTATACGGGCTCCAAAGCCTAAGGGCCAGGGAAAACTTCGCCGTGGGGGGAGCGGTCACCAACGCCAGGCTTATTTTGGCCATAGTCAAGGTCAAAAAAGCCGCGGCCCTGACTTACCTAAAACTTTCCCCGGAAATGGCCGAAATAAACCAAGCCATCGTCTGGGCCTGCGACCAAGTTTTGGGGAGTTTTGATCCAAGGGATAATTCCCCCCGGGGCCAGACCGGCTCGCCGGGCTCTCCCGGCTTGGCCGGGGGAGCGAACTTGGGTTTTGGGAAGGCCTTTATCGTTCCGGCCATCCAGGGCGGGGCGGGCACGTCAACCAACATGAACGTCAACGAGGTCTTGGCCAACTTGGCCTTGAAGAAATTGAATTTGCCGCCCGGGCGTTATGACGTCATCCATCCCCTCGATCACGTAAACCGCGGCCAATCCACCAACGACGTTTATCCCACGGCCCTTAGGATCGCGGCCATCGAATTACTCAGGGAACTAAGCCAGGGCTGCGCCGATCTTCAGCAGGCTTTGCAGATTAAGGAAAACGAGTTTTCGGAGATAAAAAAACTCGGCCGGACCGAGATGATGGACGCCGTGCCCATTACCCTGGGGGAGGAGTTTGGGGCCTACGCCCAGGCCCTGGCCAGGGATCGTTGGCGGCTTTACAAAATAGAGGAAAGGCTTAGGCAGGTAAACATTGGCGGGACGGCGGTGGGCTTAGCCGACAACGCCGAAAAACGTTACCGTTTCGGGATCATAGAAAACCTTAGGACCATTACCGATCAAGGCTTGGCCGCGGCCGAATACCCCATGGACATCACGCAAAATAACGACGTTTTCGTGGAGGTCTCGGGCCTTCTGAAGGCCTTGGCCGTAAACCTAATGAAGATCGCCGGGGACTTTAGGCTGATGAATTCCGGGCCCAGGGGCGGCCTGGGCGAGATACGTCTGGCCGATCTCCAGATGGGCAGCACCATCATGCCAGGAAAGGTCAACCCGGTCATTCCGGAGATGGTCATAGAAGTGGCGATCAAGGTCATCGCTAACGATCTGGCCGTCACCATGGCCGCGGCCCACGGCGACTTTGAGTTAAACGCCTTTTCCCCGCTCATCGCCGAATCGCTCCTGGAGAGCTTGGAACTTCTCTCCAATACCGTGACCATATTTAGGAAAAACTGTTTGGAGACCCTAACCCCCAATGTCGAGCGCTGCGCCCAGCTTCTTGCCAATTCCCTGGCCTTCGCCACGGCCTACGCCCCCAAGCTCGGTTACGATCTGGTCGCTTCCATAATCGAAAAAAACCAAGGCGACCCGGACCAAGTCTTGGAAGAATTAAAAAAAGCCCTTAAGGAAAACGAGCCTGGTTAAAGGCCCCCGGGTCCCTGGCTCCCCGGGTTCCCGGGACCCCCTTGGAAAACTGGGCTTGGCCGAAACTGGGCTTGGCGGAAAGTTGGGCTGGGGGGAACTTGGTTTGGGCAAGCATGGGCGAGGGGAAGTCGGTTTGGGGGAAATTTTGGATCGTCCGTAAATAATCGCGATTTTTAGGCTAGATTTTTTTTGGCCAAAATAAAAAAACAGCAAAGAAGGAACAGCATGCATCAGGCTTTAGTCGCCATCTTTGGGCAAGATCGCCCTGGGATCGTTCATCAGGTCAGCCGGGTTTTGGTCAACCTGGGTTGCCATATATTAAGCGTGAGCCAAACGACCTTACTGGGCCAGTTCGCCGGCCTTTTCGCCACCAAGGTTCCGGAAAACGTGACCCATGAAATCATTTCCGAGGCCTTGGGGGAAAACTTGACCGGTAGCGCCCTGTCCCATTGGGTGGCCCGCCAAAGCGATCTGGTGGAAACCAATAACGTTAAGTCCGAGCCTTACGTTTTGACCATACTGGGCCAGGATCATCCCGAGATCATCCCCGAGGTGACCAAGACCGTGGCCAGTTTTGACGCCAACATCGAAAACCTCAGATCGATTCAGATTGAAAACGTGTCGAGTGGCCCGGACGGCCGCGCCCCCATCGCCCTGGTTTTGGAAATATCCGTTCCGGTCAAGGTCCAGCAGAGCGCCTTTAGGCAAGCCCTGGCCTTGACGGCCGAGGAGAGGGGCATAGAAATTAGCTTGCAGCACCGGGACATTTTCGAGGCCATCCACCGGGTTTAAAGGGTTTGTTTAAGGGGCCCTTTCCCTTAAGCTTGGCCAAGCTTATGGGAAAAGCCCGGGTTTTTTTGGCTTCTTTTTTCTTTAGCTTCCCGCCGCGTCGCTTCGTTTGGGCCGCCTAAACGAGACGGTCAATCCCCCCGTGAAATCGTCCTTTCGCACGGCCGCCTCGGCCTCAAAGACCTTGGTCAGTAACTCTGGGGTTAAGGTGGACTCCCTTGGGCCCGCCGCGACTAGGTTTCCGTCCGAGAGAAAGATTATCTCGTGGGCGTAGGTGGCGGCCAGGCTAAGATCGTGACTGACGGTCACGACCAGGGTCCCTTTTTCCGAAAGCAGCCTTAGCGTTTCCATAAAATCCAGGGCCTGCGCCACGTCCAGGTTACCGGTGGGTTCGTCCAGCAAAACTATGGGGGTGTTTTGGGCCAAGGTTCTGGCCAGGACCACCCTTTGGGCCTCGCCCCCGGATAGGCCCGTGACGCTTTTATTGGCCAGATGGCTAAGGTGAAGCTGGGCGATGACCTCTTCCACGATTTGGTGATCCAAGTCGCTTAGGCGGCCAAAGGGACCAAGGTGGGGTTTTCGGCCAAGCCTGACCACTTCCCTTACGGTAAAGGCGAAATTGAAATTGGAGCTTTGGGGGGCCAGGGCGATGATTTTGGCCAATTCCGGGGGCCGGTAAGCTTTTAAGGGTTGGCCCAATAGGTTTATCTCCCCCGATTGCGGCTCCCTTAGGTTCGCGATTAAATCCAGGACCGTGCTCTTGCCGGCCCCGTTGGGGCCGGCCAGGACGTAGTGGCGGGCGGGAAAAAAGTCCAGGGTTAGATCTTTGACTACCCTCCTGGGGCCATGGCTAAAACTCACGTTTTTGGCCGAGATGACGGGGCCGTTACCCATTTGGTTCGCCTTAAGCCTGAATGAGTTCTTTCATCTTGCGACGAAAGATGACCAAGAAAGCCGGGCCGGCCAAAAGGGCGGTTAAGACCCCGACCGGGATTTCCCCGGGCAAATAAGCCCTGACCAAGGTGTCGGCCGACAAAAGCAAAAGCGCCCCGCCCAAGGTCGAAAGGGGCAAAAGGGAGCGGTGATCGGGGCCGGTGAGTAACCTTACCAGGTGCGGCACGATTAAGCCCACGAATCCGATAATACCGGCCACGGCCACCGAGGCCGAGGCCACCATGGAAGCCGCGGCCAATAAGGTCAGCCTAACCTTTCTGGTGTTTACCCCCAAGGTCTCGGCCGACTTAAAGCCCAAGGTCATGACGTTAAGATCGGTCGCCGAGGCCAAGCAGATCAAAAAAGCCGGGACGAAAAGCCCAAAGACCAAAAGAAAATTGGTCCAGGTCTGGGCCTGGAAACTTCCCAGTAACCAAAAAACTATGGAGCTGACTTGGTCCCCGGCCAGGTATTTGATGAAAGACAAACCCGCCGAGAGTATGGCCGAGAGGATGACGCCGGAGAGGATCAAACTGGTGGGGGAGAGCCTTTTGTCGGTATCCGAGGCCAGGGCGATTACCAAAAACAAAGTCAAGGTCGAAGAGACGAAGGCCCCCAGGGCCGGGTAGAGGGGCGAGAAAACGAAGATCTCCTTGGGGACGAATAGGGAAGCCATCAAAACTAACGATGCCCCGAAGGCCGCCCCGGAGGAAACGCCCAGGGTATAGGGATCGGCCAAGGGATTAAGAAGCAAGCCCTGGTAAACCGACCCGGCCAAACCCAAAGCCGCCCCGGCGATTAGGGCGGTCATGAGCCTTGGTAACCTTACCTCCACCAAGGCGACCACCCTGGCCTCGGGCATGTCGATGTCGTTTCCGGTCACCCAGGCCACCAAAATGTCGAAAATTTCCCTGGAAGTAAAGGGCATGTGCCCGCTGGAAAGGGAAACCAAGGCCACGGCAACCAAGGCCGCCGCCAAAATAAGCCCCAAAACAATCGGGGAAACCCGCCTGGGCGCCTTAATTAACGAAACCCCCGACCCTGGGCCCTTTAAGCCGCCCTTTTCCGGGTCCCCAAAGGCTCCCCCCGGGTTCGAACTTATGGGCTTACCCTGGGTCCCGGTCACGCCGTTTCCCCAAAGGGCCCATGGGACAATGAAAAACTAAAAATTGTCATAAGTAAATTTTTTTACCAACATATAATTTCTATTGGGTTTAATTAAACCTGGCCCTATGGCCATCGATACCAGACTAAAACTTAAAAAAAAATTTTTTAAAAATATTTGACTAACCTTTGGGCACGCTAACTTAATCGCGCGGTCGATCTTTAACTTAATTTTTTCTAAAAAATCTCCCCAAACCCGCTAAACCCTTCCCGCCGTTGATTTTGGCCTAGTGGTTTTGGCCTAGTGGTTTTGGCCAGGCGATTTTTGCTTAATTAGCCTCCCTTTGCCGACCAGCCCTGTAAACGGCCCTTAGGCCAACCGGTCCGTAACCGGCCCTTGGGGCCTCCAGCCAGTAAACGCCCCTTTTGGCGCCTGGCCCTTAAACGTCGGCCATAGGCCGATTACCCGGTAAACGGGCCTTAGGGCCC
>JAITLH010000139.1 GCA_031277995.1 Deltaproteobacteria bacterium | reverse complement strand
CATCTGCCTGATTTTTTGGATATCGAGTTTTGGCCGCCCGGCGGCCACGTCGGTCACGAATTGCTCGTAGACCTCAAGGACCATGTTTTGGAGCAAGGCCTGTTCTTCTGGTCTCATGGCCCTAAAAGGTGAGCCCATGTCTTTGAACTGGCCGCTTTTTATGACCTGGGCCTTGATGCCCAATTTGTCCATGGCTTGGTCAAACTCGATGGTCTCCATGATGACCCCTATGGAACCGGTGATGGTGCCAGGGTTGGCCATGATGTGGTTCCCGGCCACGGCGATGTAAAGCCCGCCCGAGGCGGCCACCGATCCCATGGAAACGACGATGGGTTTGGTAAAATCCCTTAGGGCCCGGTAGAGTTCCTGGCAAGGGGCCACGGCCCCGCCGGGGGAATCGACTCTTAGGACCAGGGCCTTGATCTTATCGTTGTCCTCAAAGGAATCGAGGACATCGATGGCCCAGGCGGTATCGAAGATCTCGCCCTGCACGACCAAAACGCCCAGGCCCGGCCCGGTCAAGGTCGATAAAGACGAGGAGCCGGAATACGAAACCTTGTCAAAGGTCTGCCCAACGTTATAGACGCAGCCGCCGATGGCCAAAATTCCCAAAACAAGGATGACAAAGGGCCAAGACAGAAAGGAACTTTTTTGCGGGGGCCTTGGCGGAGGCGGCGGGAAGGAGCGATTTACGGGGTGACCCTGGGGACCGCCCCTGGGGGGAGGCCAAACCCCGCTGGGATTGGGGTTATAGGGGGGTCCGCCCCGGCCCGGACCAAAATTGGGCGGAGGGCCTTGCGGAGGCCCATGGGGAGGGCCTTGCGGCGGACCTTGCGGCGGGCCTTGCGGCGGGCCTTGTTGATGGTAGTTGGGCCCACCAAAGCCGGGCTCCCGCCAATCGTTGGTTCCCGGAACAACGGAAGAATTGGCCGGTTCCGGGTCCGGTATGGCATAAGCCTGCCCGGGGGCCGAGGTTACCGCTGGGCTCCCTTGGTCCTGGGCTTTATCGTTGGGCGGGTTTGAGGCTTGGGTAGAGGCGGGTGAAGGGATTTGTGGGGATCTCGCCGGATCTTCGGGTTGGGGGGGATGGTTATCCCCCCCCATAAGGGGGCGACCATCCGGTCCCCACCCTTGGTTGTCGTTTTGGGACATGTTTAGTCCTTTTTTTTAGTTGCCAGCCTCGTCGTTGGACTGCTTCTTGTCGGCCAGAAGCTTCTCCAATTCGCCGAAGGGGGCCCCAAATGAAGGAGCTGCGGTACCGTTGGTACCAGTGGATTTGCTGTTGTCGGCCAGGTATTCCTTGTAGGTGCCCTCTTCCTCGTCTTTGCTTTTGCGCTTAACGGAGAGGCCAATCTTGTGATCGCTGGTCGAAACCGAAACGACCTTGGCCGTGACTTCGTCGCCTACGGCGAAAGCCTCGCTAAGGGGCTTGGTTTTGGGAAGACCGGACTCGGAAACGTGGATCAGACCCTCCACGCCCTCGGCCAGCTCGATAAAGACGCCAAAATCGGTGACGTTGGTGACCTTGCCGGTCACGGTTTCGCCGACGGGGAAGCGGTTAAAGGCCACCACCCAGGGATCTTCCTCAAGCTGCTTGATGCCCAGAGAAAAGCGTTCCTGATCGCGGTCAATGGCCAAAATAACGGCCCTGACTTGATCGCCTTTTTTGAAAACTTCGGATGGGTGTTTAAAGCGGCGGGTCCAGGAGATGTCTGAGATATGCACCAAACCGTCGATGCCTTCGTCGATGCCAATAAAGGCCCCAAAGTCGGTGATGTTTTTGATCTTGCCTTCGATGATGGTTCCGATGGGATAGCGGTCAGCCACGGCGCCCCAGGGATTGGGCTCGATTTGCTTAAGACCCAACGAGACGCGTTTGGCCGAGAGCTCCATCTTGAGGATGACCGTTTCGACCACGTCGCCCACCTTAAGGACGGTGCCGGGATTTCTGACCTTGCGGGTCCAGCTCATCTCGGATACGTGGATTAAGCCCTCGAGACCGGTTTCCAGCTCAACGAAGGCGCCGTAATCGGTCAGCGACACGACCTTCCCGGTAACCCTTTGGCCTTCGGCGTATTTCTCGGCGGCGGTCAGCCAGGGATCTTCGGACATCTGTTTGAGGCCAAGGGAGACGCGGCCGCGTTCGCGGTCAAAGGAAAGGACCTTGACGGTGACTTTGTCCCCGACCTTAAAAAGTTCCGACGGGGTGCTAAGGCGTCCCCAGGACATGTCGGTCACGTGGAGAAGGCCATCCAAGCCGCCAAGCTCAATGAAGGCGCCGTAATCGGTCAGGTTCTTAACCGAGCCCTCAACGACGTTACCCACTTCGAGCGTGGACATGGTCTTGGATTTGATGCGCTCGCGCTCGGCCTCCAAGATAACCCGTCGGCTCAAAACGACGTTTCCTCGGCGTTTGTTGTATTTGAGAACCTTAAACTCGTAGGTTTTCCCGATCAGACTGTCAAGGTTCTTAAGGGGCCTGGTGTCAACCTGGGAGCCCGGCAAAAACGCCTGGACGCCGATATCCACTGAAAGCCCGCCTTTGACCCGACTGGTGATGGTGCCGGTCAAGGTGCCCTCGTCGTTATGGACTTTGGCGATCTCTTCCCAGACCTTCATCTTGGCGGCTTTTTCCTTGGAAAGGACGATTTCCCCGTCTTCGTCATCCCAACGGACCAAAAGGGCCTCGACTTGATCGCCTATCTGGACGTTGACTTTGCCATCGGTGTCCACGAACTCCGATATCTGGATCCGGCCCTCGGATTTTGAGCCTACGTCAAGCATGACGTGCTCTTTGGAAATCTGGACCACGATGCCTTTAAGCACCTCGCCTTCGGTGGGGCATTTAAAGCTTTCCTCGTATAGGCGATCCATGGATTCGGGTTCGGAAGACGAATCGTCATCCTGGCCGGTGGGGTTTTCGGTGGAAGTCTCGTCGGAAGAGCTCTCGTCAGAGTCGTAAAACTCTTCCGTCTCGTCTGACCGAAGGTAAGGGTTAGAATGGTTGTTGAAGGAACTATTTTGCATGATATCCCCGAACTGTAAAATTCCTCTGGTGCCAGTGGCGCCCAGTTTCGGCTGCGATAACTCAGAGCCTAATTTTTGAAGCATACCATAGTTTGAGCGATTTTTCTCAATTATTATTCTGACTCCAAATTAAAATATCCTTGAAGCATGATCTTTAAATTTAACTTTGCGTAATTACAAAAAGTATTTTCCCGTTTTGAATATGTCCCGTGCGGGCTACTAAGAGGAGCGGAATCAAGGAATAAATAGCCAGAATTATTACGAAAAATGAGATCGCTTGTTAGGCGACATAAAAAAGGCTCAAGCCATGGCAGCTTGACATTTTGTCGATAAATACTATAGATCACCTGTCCTTAACAAGTCAAGCAATCTTTTTTTTTCGCGAATAAAATGATAACGTAAAACCCAAACTAATAGTTATTAATAAATTAGATCCCATAAGCATAATATTTAACAAGTCTAAAAAAAATTACTTTTGAAAAATTATACAATATTGACCTAAAAGTAGTAACCCAGCTAGTCTAATTAAACTTTTATCCCTAAAAAATTTCTAAAATTACCACTAGTGATTCATCTAGAGGAAGGTAAAAAAAACGCGGCCTAACGAACAGTCATATCTAGGGGTATTTTTTCGGAAAAATTTAAATTTCGCGACGACAAACTCGCCTCTTAGAGGCCCCATTTAATGGTAAATGCAGAAATAAATAGTTAAAAAATCCAGGCCCCTGACATTTTGCCAGCCCGACCGGCCCCCAAACCAACGTTTCGCAAGGCGCGTTTTTCACCCCTTTGGCCGCGTCCCAACCTACTTTTTCGCTATATTTTCGCTCTTTTAAGTTTTGGGCGCCCGGGAATTCGCCATTTGTCCCATTGCGAAATCATAATTTCGTTACCTTAAGTCCGAGCTTTTGACCCCTACGGGGACAAGGCCCCTAAACTACTTTTAGGCTTAAAACCATGTTTTATTAAACTTTAATTACATTTTCTGTTAATTAAACTCTTGGCAAAGGACCAAACTACAAAAATACCAAATTTTAACGAGCCCAAAACCGTTACTTAACCACAACCCAAAATCAAATAACCAAAATAACCTAAAAAAATAACCCAACCCTAGACGCCATCCCCTAAAAAAACCCTTTTTCACCGTTTTTGTATTCCTAAACCATTTACCCGCGCTTTTCCCGCCGGCCAAACTCCCGAAGGCGGCCTATCCTGGGCGCGGAAAATTTATCCCCAAAATGGCCTCGCGCTTAACTTAAACGAATCTGATGGGGTGACGACACAAATTACATCATCAAGACAAAAAAAACAACCATAGCTATGGCCAAAAAAATGTCAAAATTCGTTATTCTAATAATTTTCACTCGATGGAGGGCAAAAAAAATGGCCCCGTTCGCCTTTCCAAGCTTTTTCTCTCCCAAAAAAAACCCCAATGGTTTGGTCACAAATTTTTGCGCCCAAACCAAGCCTGACTCGCCCAGCCCTGACCCGCCCCGGCCTTTACCTGGCTCAAAGGCCCAAAGCCTCACCCCCCGTTTCGTAAACGACCAAATCGGCGCCAAGGCGG
>JAITLH010000032.1 GCA_031277995.1 Deltaproteobacteria bacterium | reverse complement strand
TAAGAGTCAATAAGGGCACTCGCCATTATTCGAGTTCAACTTTTTGAGAAAATTTCTCAATAAGGACGAGTTTTTAAAAATTTTGGGCGCCCCCATGAGCGTGGGCTTTCATGACCGATTTTTTTGAAATCAGGGTTTTGACATAGGCATCAAATTTGGCGCCGCCAAACCACCTTCGGGGGACTTTTTAACTTTTTTTCCTTCTGGCCTTTATGGCTAAGCTGGGCTATAATCGGGGGGCTGACGGCGAGCCGTTGACTATTTTAAAACGCTTTTTTTTTCAAAACCCTTGGCTTGCCCGCCCGCCTTTTCTCTTCCTTTAAAAAATATGGCCTTTGATTTTTTTCGACTATCACATTTACTAAAGGAGTTGTAAAAAAGTGAATTACGACATTAAAGACATCAATTTAGCTGACAAAGGTAATGACAGGATTGAATGGGCGGCCAAAAGCATGCCCGTCCTAGAACTAATTGGTGAGAGATTTAAAAAAGAACAACCCTTAAAGGGCCTAAGGCTGGGTTTATGTCTCCACGTGACCACGGAAACGGCCTCCCTTTGCCGCGTCCTTAAGGCCGGAGGGGGCGAGGTTTATCTATGCGCCTCCAACCCCTTATCCACCCAAGACGACGTGGCCGCGGCCTTGGTAAAAACCGACCAGATACCCGTTTTCGCCATTAAGGGCGAGGACAATCCCACCTATTACAAGCACATCCACTCGGTTTTGGACATCAAGCCCCACGTTACCATGGATGACGGGGCCGATCTTCTTTCCACCCTCCACTCCCAAAAACCCAATTTACTCGAGGGCGTCATCGGGGGGACCGAGGAAACCACCACCGGGGTCATAAGGCTTAGGGCCATGGCCGCGGAAAAGGCCCTAAAATACCCGGTCGTGGCCGTGAACGACGCCATGACCAAGCATTTTTTCGATAACCGTTACGGGACCGGGCAAAGCACCATCGATGGCATCATCCGCTCGACCAATCGCCTGATCGCCGGATCCATTTTCGTCGTGGCCGGTTACGGCTGGTGCGGCCGGGGCGTGGCCAAAAGGGCCTCGGGCATGGGCGCCCGGGTCATCGTCATCGAAATCGATCCCCTAAAGGCCTTGGAAGCCATCATGGACGGCTTTGACGTGATGCCTTTGGCCCAGGCCTCAAAAATCGGGGATTTTTTCGTGACCGTCACCGGGGACGTAAACGTCATCCGCCCGGAGCACTTTAAGGCCATGAAGTCCGGGGCCATCGTTTGCAACTCGGGCCACTTTAACGTTGAGCTTGATCTCGACGGGCTCGCGGCCGTCACCCAAAAGCGCCGCCTGGTTAGGGACTTTGTCGAAGAGTTCGTTATCCAAAACGGGCCCACCGTCTACGTCCTGGGCGAAGGCCGTTTGGTTAACCTGGCCGCCGCCGAGGGTCACCCCTCGAGCGTCATGGACATGAGTTTCGCCAACCAAGCCCTATCGGCCGAATACGTCAAAGCCAACCAGGGAAAACTCCCAAACGACGTCTTCCCCGTTCCCGAGAGCCTCGATCACGAGATCGCCCGCCTAAAACTCAAATCCATGGGCTACGAGATCGATACCCTAACCCCGGAGCAGGTAAAATACCTGGCCTCCTGGCAGTCGGGAACCTAAACTCCCTTGCCCAGCCAAAAACAAAAAAACCCGGACCGAAGCGGGGCCCCGACTCCCGCTTTGGTCCTGGCCATCCTAACCCTCCTGGCCTTTAGCCTCTGCCAAAGCGCCGCCCGGGCGGATGATCCCAGCGTCGAGAATTCCCCTTTTGACGATTCGCGAATTGAGGATTCATACGAGGTGGATCAATCGGCCGCCCTGGAAAGCCGCCTAAACCAAGCCAAACAAAATTTCGAAAACCAACTCCAAGGCATTTCCGACCAAAAGCAAATCTCGGCCCTAGCCCTAAGGGCCGCGGCCGAGGCTTTTTTGGAAGCGGCGGCCCTCACGGACAAAACCAACGAGCTCTTCGATCCGGTCGATAGTTTGGCCGTCTTTGAGGCCGAATGGGAGCAGGCCAAATCTTCCTGGGCGGCCAGGGAAGGCCGGGCCCTAAGGTTTTACTTTGAGGCGCTATCCCGTTTGACGGCCCGCCTGGCCGTCCGGGCCTCTTCCAAGGAGAGTTTTGAAAAACTCGAGGATCTGTTTAAGGCGGCCCGGGCCGGCCAAAAACGCCCCCGCCCCATGACCGTTCCGGCCCTGGAAGCCGAGGCCAAGGTTTTTTGGTCAAACCGGCTCTGCGCCCTGGCCTCGATACTGGGTTCCTTGGAAACCACCCCCGACCAAAAGGCCCAAATAGCCGACCTGGTTGAGGATTTGATAAACCGCTCCGAAGTCGTGGCCAGCCGAACCGACATCCATTACCAAGCCAAAATGGAACTTCTCTACTTAAATAACGCCCAAAGCCTAAGCCGCATCCTGTTTCTCGTCTCCGGCGAAAAAAACTCCCCCATCGCCCAAACCGCCCAGCAAATGGAGCGGGCCTGGCTTGACCACCTAGACCAAACCGACCTCCAAGTCTCCGACCGCGTGACCCTCACCTGGGTCGCCAACGCCCAACTGGCCTTCCCCTTGGCCTGGTGGTTAGCCACCAAGCCAAGTAAAAACTAGCCCCTTTTCCCAGCCCCCCAAAAACGCCAACGAAAAACACGCTCCGCCCTCCCCGGGATCCGCGTTTTGGCCGCCCCTGGCCTAAAGGCCGTATGGGGGTTTGGGTCTTTGAATATTGAAGGGGATTTTTTACTTGACGAGGATCTGGGGATATGATAATTATCCCTATTCGATGATCAATAATACTAGATTTTCATAGAATTTTTTCATCGTTTAGGTCAAAAATTTCGCTTTTTTTCTATCGGGTTGACGAATAAAGAGCCAATTTAATATTTTATTGTCAACATTAAAAAATTTATATTAGTTTATTGTTTATTAAAAATATAAACTTAAGCTAATTTATAAATATAAAAAAAATTAGGAATCAACAATGAATTAACGCTAAAAAAATTTACGGATTGGTTAAACAATAATGATAACTTCGCGCCTGACTCGTCCGTTAAGGGTTCCGGCGAACTGTCTCGAAAAGACTACGTTCTTTACGGTATTTTGGCTATTTTTTGTTTTTTTTCGTTTAACCAATCGGACATTATTATTACGATAACCGCTTCAAGCGCCTATTTAAATGGTCACATTTCTGATTTTTACGATTATAACGCCCAAAACGTTGGCGTGTGTAATTATTTACCCAGCACTTACATTCTATTTGCCCTATGGGGCTTGCCGTTAAAGTTATTTGGCTTGGTGCCGACCACCATGGAACAAACCGCCGGCGGCGTTTTTTTGTGGTACAAATTACTCCCGACCCTTCTCTTTTTAGTCTCAACTTACCTTTTATACTCCATCGCCCGCCTGATGGGGTTTGGCGCTTACAAGGCCAAAGTAACTTCGTTTGTCTATTTGACCGCGCCCATCGCCTTTTTTAGCCAATTTATTTTTGGGCAATATGATATTTTTACGCTTTTTCTAATGCTATTGGGTATATACTTCTTTTTAAAAAATAATTTTTTACAATTCGCCATAGCCTTTGGCTTCGCCATAACTTTCAAATATTTTGCCTTCGCCTTCTTTTTACCGTTATTACTATTACAAGTTAAAAATTTAAAAAAAATAATCGTTTTAATTATCATTTGTTTTATACCCTTAGCCATAGAAATGTTAGCCTATCTACCTTCCGAGGGTTTTCGACATGGCATTTTTGGCTTTAGGGCTAATAATTACGTGTTTAATTTAAAGCTTGATATTTACGATAAAATATCCATATTTTTGGTACCCTTTACGTTTTTCCTGATTTGCTTTTATTCCTATACTAGAAAACCAGATAATTTTAGGGAATTAGTAAAAAATAGCTTATTTATAATGACCGGGATAACTTTCGCCTGTTTTGGTCTCATTCTTTGGCACCCGCAATGGTTATTAATGGCCATGCCCTTTGTGGCCTTGGCCATGATGCTTCAAAAAGACGTTAAATTATTTCTTTTTCTAGATTTATGCGTAATGTTAGTCTTTATTTTCTTTACGGTCAATTCTTGGGCCGATAACGTCGACGAAACCATGTTGGAATTAGGCATATTTAGAAGTTTCGTCAACGAGGCGGCCGATCCCGAGCTTTCCCTAAACGCGCCCAGCATAATGTTTTGGTTAAAAAACGCCGGCCAACAAACCGTCCAAGCCGCGCCGGCCAATTTCAACGAATATATGGATACCAATATGGATAACTTGTTAAATACCGGCAAAATGATCCTTGGGCTTTGTTATACCATTATCTCGACCTATTTTTTGCTATATTTTATCCGCAGTTATCCAAAAACCATAAACGATGACTTATGGGAAGAATCCGCCCCGGGCATAGAGCCCTTAATCAGGATTAGATTTTACGTTGGCGTTTTATGTTTCATCGTTCCGGCCTTTATTTGCCTTATCATAAATCTTTAAAGGTTTATTATTAGGCAAAGCCCAGCCGCCGGCCAGGCTGAGGCCTGCCGCCGCCCTTCTGGCGCCGGCCAAAAAAAACGCCCGGCTCCCCAGCCCTCCCCCGGCACTTTGGGGGCTTGGGCCGAAAAACCAAGGCGAGAATAACTTGGCGAAACCTTAGCCGACCGGCTCGACTTTTTGCAGCAAAAAAGAAAAATTGTCCCCGCGATTATCCTCGGCCAGGCTTCTGGCCAAGGCCAAGGCGCATTCTTCCAAAGGATACGACCTTAGGCAATCTTCCAAACCCTCCTCGCCCAAAGACTCCCAGGCCCCGTCGGAACAAATGAAATAAAGGTCGTCGTCCCTAAGCCTCACGACTCGGGAAAAAAGCTCGAGGTTGTTGTTGGCTTGCTGGATGGCGCTGGTGATTAGGTGTTTGTGGGGGTGGTTTCTTAT